>DATCUA010000062.1:0-6361 GCA_036567645.1 Rectinemataceae bacterium
CACTCCATGTTCAGGAGTTCTCACTACCACGTAAGGAGGGACACCACGATTCCATCTCCGCTTGACCACCAAAGGGGACATTTCTACTTGGGAGAAGACGGGGACAGTTCTACTTGGGTTTGACAGCTATCCGGCTTTCCCTTGCCAGGACAACTAACAAGCGCGATAATCGGCCTAGAATGAAAATATCATCGAATATTTCTTGGAGCATCCACGATGAAACATCCTTGGATTAATCGCGTTGCAGCATCGATCATCTTTCTTCTCGCGGTCTCGCTCTCCATGCCCGGAGCCCAAGAGCTGATTGCTTCAGATGGTTCCATTGGGCGCAGGGTCGCCTTGGTCATAGGCAACTCGGCCTACGCACAGAATCCTTTGCCCAATCCGGTCAACGACGCCAAAGGTATCAGGGACGCCTTGTCGGCCTGTGGATTCGAGGTCTTCTTCGCGGTGGATGCCAAGCGAGACGAAATGCTTAGACAAATCGACGCTTTCACGAAGCGGCTCAAAGGAGCAAGTGCGGGGCTTTTCTTCTTCGCCGGCCACGGTTCTCAGGTGGCGGAGAAGAATTACCTCATACCTGTCGGCGAACCCATAGACGACGAGGCGAGTCTGGCGGCCCTATCTATTCCGCTTGATCTGGTGTTGGGCAAGATGACGGCCAGCGGGTCCGATACGGTATTGGTATTTCTCGATGCTTGCAGGAACAATCCCTATCAAGCCTCTTCGCGTTCTGGAACGCGGGGCCTATCGAAGCCCGATCCGATAGGAACAAAGAATTCCCTGATCGCCTTCGCCACCGACCCCGGCCGGGAAGCGTTGGATGGGATAGGCGCCAACAGCCCCTTTTCCGGCGCACTCATCCGTGAACTCCAGAAACCCGGGCTCGAGATAAACGACATCATGCGCAATGTCACCCGCGCTGTCGCTGCGGAAACCATGGAAAAGCAGCGCCCATGGATTCAGGCGAGCATGCGCGAACCATTCTATTTCCTCGACTCCGACGCCGCGTATAAAAAGGTATTGGCGGAACGGGACAAGGTAGCGGGCGAACTCGAAGCGCTCCAGGCACGCAGTGCCAAGCTCACGGAAGACCTAGCCAAGGCGAAATCGGCTGACGAAAAAGAAAAAATTGCAAGAGAACAGCAAAAGCTCAAAGCCGAGCAGGCTCTCAAGCTCCAGGAAGCCGAAAGCGTCAAAGCGGAGGCTGTCAGGTTCGAGGCTGAACGGGAAAGACTGGCAAAAGAACGGGCATTGGCGGATGCACGGCGAATCGAGGAAAACGCCAATCTAGCCAGGATGAGGGCCTTAGCCGAGGAGCAAAAAGCCGCCCTCGCCAAGCTGGAATCGGCAAGCCAGGATTTAGGAAGCTATTATCGCCGCTACGCGGAGTTCACGCGCGTGAGGAAATCCATCCAAGCGGGGGCTTTATCGGCCTGGGAAGGGGAGATGGCTGACTTTGACAAATACTGGAATCTGCGTTACGAGGCTGTGGACAGCCTTAAAAAGGAGCCCTGGGAAACAGCCCAGGAGTTCGAGTCGCGCAAAGCTTCTTTCAAGGGAGGACTAGACGCCGAGAAGAGGAAGGATCTCGAAACCAAGAAAAAGGCTCACGAAACGCGCGCGGCCGAGCTCACCCGGGACATAGACCAGGCGACCGCCGCCCTCAAGGCGGAACTGGAGGCCAGGATTTTTACAATCAAGGGAGAGGATATCAAGATAGGATATCAGCCCTTCGACGCCGCGCAGAAATCCTGGGCCGTGGATGTCCAGGTACTCCGCCCCTCGATGCTATTCAGCCGCCAATATCGGCATTCGATCGCAGGCTCCCCGGACATGGGCGCCGCCTTTTCGGCCGTGGACTCCGCCATTCGCGCCGACAGCCTGCTCGGCGAACTGGATTTCAAGGTGCGGATCGAGGGCAATGGCGATTTCAGCATCCTCGTACAGGAGTTTCGAGTCCTCGACCTCGCCCGGGGCGGGAAAGTTGTGTTCGCGGACAAGAGCCAGGGGGCAGTGTATGCGTATAAGCCAGTCGCTTTAGTACGGTTCGAGGATTCGGGTATTACTCTCACAGATCGGGCCGGTAAGGCCCTCCCGACGTTCAAGCGCGTTGAAGGAGAGTATTTCCTTATCGATACAGGTTCTGATCCCATTGTGCTCCTGAGTACCGGAACTGAAATCAGGCTAACGTTACCGGTCGACGCCAGGTACACCGCCCGTATTGTCCCCAAGTTCCCCCTTCTGCCGCTCTACACACTAGATGATTTCCCAGGAAAGATGCCATTGCCTGAAAAACCTCAATTGCTCGAAGAATTCAAGAGTGTTAAAAGGATAGGGGATAGGGCGGTGCCAATATTAATAGGAGGGGTTGTCGGCGGTTTGGCAGAGGGGTTGCTTGGTGTTATTTCCGGTGACTTTAAAACCATGGGGGGACTGATTCTTCTAAGCGGTTTATCATTGGGATTATATATTTCACTTCAAATGACAATCCAATGCCCTGATCTCCCATTTATACGAGAGACTCCGGTGCCCTTACACAGCGCAATCAAGGCCAACAATAAAACTCTAGCAGAATGGCAGCCCAAATACGATGCCGTCATGAATGAGAACAAACTCCTCCTGGAAAAAGCCAATCTCGAAATCGAGAAGAAAAACGAGGAGATCAGGCGCCAGAACGAGAGCTTGGGCTATCTGATCTTGCGGCCTATATCCAGCGTGGGCGAGGAGATCAAGATTTCGTATATGGAGCGATTCTGAAGACTGAGAAAGTAAACAGGCTTCGAAAAGAATTCGCGCTCCGAGTGGTGCCAAGCGGCAGAGTTCATACTATCACTTTGCAACCAATATTCAGTTGCAATAGTTACTAACTAGATTTATATTCGTAGTATGAGCAAAGATGAGAAACTCATCATGCGGCTCGTATCGAAACCTAAGGATTTTAGGTTCGAAGAACTGGAACGCGTGCTCCTGCAATTAGGCTATGCAGAGGATACCAGAGGAAAGACTTCAGGCTCGAGAGTAGCTTTTATACATCGGCAGGACAAGCACATCATCCGTTTGCATAAACCTCATCCAGGAAATGAATTGAAGCGATACCAGCTGGATCAAGTCGTCGCAGAGCTAAAATCACGGAGGATGATATGAAAGATTGTCTCGTCTATAAAGGGTTTTTAGGATCGGTTCATTTCAACGCCCAGGACGAGGTCTTCTACGGAAGGATCGAGGGTATCGATGATCTGATCTCCTTCGAGGGAAGGAGTGTAGACGAACTCAAAGCGGCTTTCCATGAAGCAGTATCGGATTATGCCGAGTTGTGCAAGGACGCAAGCAAGAAAATGGAAAAATCTTACAAGGGAAGCTTCAACGTTCGCATCCATCCGGATGTGCACAAAAAAGCCAAGCAGCTCGCAACCATGAAGGGCATCTCCTTGAACCAGTTCATCCAGAAGGCTGTCGAAGACAAAGTCAGAGAAGAGACGCCCGATTACCTGTAGATAACTTCGAGGCGTAGCCTATGCCCAGCGCACCAAGCCCGGCACCATGCGGCCGCCGAGGGCCGGATGCTTGGGTAGGATTCTGACCGAGTAGCCTATCTGGCCGGTGAGCTTTCCGTTGGTTGTCGCGCCATAGGTCCAGACGCCGCCTTCGCAAGACTCAGGCTCCATGGAAACCCGCTCCGCCTGTTCTATCTCGCCCTTGGACGAGAGGGGGCCGCGGTAGCACTCCACGAGAGCCTCGAACGGCTCGAGGCCGGCTAGATCCACCTGGGCGCGGATATGGATCTTGGTGCCGCGCGTTATGACCGGCGGGGCGTCGTCGGACATGGAGAGAACGCTCACGCGGGGCCAGATCGAGGCGGCTCGGTCCAGGTAGGCGGCGAGAGCTTTCGACGGCGCGTAGCCCTCTGCAGACAACGCAGCCGCGCTGGCCATGGCTGGCTTGTAGTAGCGCTCGTAGTATTCTTGGAGCATCCGGTGGGTGGAAAAATCCCTGCCGATCGTCTTGATGGAGGCGCGCATCTTGGCTATCCAGTCCCGCGGCAGGCTATCCCTGCCACGGCGGTAGAAGGTGGGCACGATCTCCCGCTCGAGGAGGTCGTAGAGGCCCTCGCTCTCGATCTTGTCCTGGAGCTCCTCGTCCTTGTATTCCTCGCCGAGGCCTATGGCCCAACCTATTTCGGGCGCGTAGCCCTCAGCCCACCAGCCGTCCAGAATGGAGCAGTTGAGGACTCCGTTCATGCCGGCCTTCATGCCCGAGGTGCCCGATGCTTCCAGGGGGCGGCGCGGCGTGTTGAGCCAGACATCGGATCCCGAAGTGAGATAGCGGGCTATGTTCATGTCGTAGTCTTCCAGGAAAACTAGACGCCCCATGACCTCCGGCCGGCGCGAAAAGTGCACGAGCTCCCGAATGAGCTCCTTGCCGGGAATGTCGTGGGGATGGGCCTTGCCCGCGAAGATGATCTGGAGGGGCCTTTCCTTGTCGGACAACAGGCGGATGAGGCGATCGGGATCCGAGAGGAGGAGGTTGCCGCGTTTGTAGGTGGCGAACCTCCGGGCGAAAGAGAGGGTCAAAACCGAAGGAGAAAGCGAGTCGCCCGAGGTGAGGAGGGCGGGATCGCTTATCCCGAGCCTGCGCATGGAGGCTCCCAGCCTGCCCCGGGCGAAGGCGACGAGGCGTTCGCGCCTGCGTTCGTGGGTTCGCCAGAGTTCTTCGTCGGAGACCCTGTCCATCCTATCCCAAATATCCCTGGCCCCGGGCTCGTCCATGAACCTCGGCCCGAGGAAGCGATCCAAGAGGCTGAGCATGTCGTGGCTTATCCATGTGCGGGGATGGACGCCGTTGGTGACATGGCCGATGGGGACTTCCGAGGACGAGAGCTGGGGCCAGAGACTCTTCCACATGCTTCGGCTCACCTCGCCGTGCAGAGCCGACACCCCATTGGCGTAGGCCGAAAGCTTGAGGGCGAAAACCGTCATGCAGAAGCTTTCCCCATGGTCTTGGGGATTCTCCCTCCCGAGAGAGAGGAACTCGGACCAATCCACGCCGAAGCCGCCCAGCCAGGATCTGAAGTACTTCTCCATGAGGTCGGTTCCGAAGCGCTCGTTGCCGGCTGGCACCGGGGTGTGCGTGGTGAAGATGTTTGTGGGAATGAAGGCCTGGACGGCTTCCCTGAAGGAAAGCCCGGACTCCGCCATAAGCACTCGGATGCGCTCCAGGGCGAGGAAAGCCGAATGGCCCTCGTTCATATGGGTGGCGGCAACGTTGACCCCCAAGGCTTTCAGCGCCCTGATCCCGCCAATGCCGAGGAGGATCTCCTGGCGGATGCGCATGTCCTTGTCGCCCCCGTACAGGGTTGCCGTGATTCCCCTGTCCTCGGGCCCGTTCTCCGGGATATTGGTGTCCAGGAGGAAGAGGCTGGATCGACCCACCTTGACTTCCCATATCGCCGCATGCACCAGCTTTCCGCCCATCTCCACGGAGATGAGGATGGGTTTTCCGTCCTGATCGGCGCAGCGCTCCACGGGCATGTTGTACCAGTCGTTCTCCGGATAAGACTCCTGCTGGAAGCCATCGGCGTTGAGGTACTGCTTGAAGTAGCCCTGCCTGTACAGGAGCCCCACTCCCACCAGGGGCAGGCCGAGATCGCTCGATGTCTTCATGTGATCGCCGGAGAGTATTCCCAGACCGCCCGAATAGGTGGGCAGGGATACGTCGATTCCGAATTCCATCGAGAAGTAGGCGGTCACGGGAACCTGGGGACCCTTCTTGCCCTTATACCAGGTGTCGCCTTTTTTGTAGCGTTCGAAACGGCTTTTAACGTCGGAGAGGGAAGCGAGGAAGGAATCGTCGCGGGCGAGCTGGTCGAAGCGCTCTTGGCTGACCATGCCCAGCATCTTGACCGGGTTCTGGCCTGAAGCCATCCACGCGTCCGGATCGATGCGGATGAAGAGCGAGACCGCGTCGAAGTTCCAGGACAACCAGAGGTTGCGGGCTAGAGGATCGAGGGCCGCCAGGACTCCGTTCAGCCTCGGCTTGACAGTGTGGGTAAGGATCTTCATCTGTGCCCTTTCCTATTCTCCGGATTTCCTGGCCCCGAAGAGGCCCTGCAGTTTGCCGAATATGCCTCGCGGCTTTTCATCGGCGGCGCGGATTTCTGGCGCCGATGCCGATTCAGGCGCGCGAGCGGAATCAGGATATTCGGCTTTATGTGTTGAATCGGTTTTCTGGGGCGAGCGGGGCGTACGCGGAGGGCGCGACGGCCGGGGCTTGGTGGAGGTATCGCCCTGCCGCATCTTGTCCTGCCTGGGCTGTCCGTACTTTTTCCTGTACAGGGCCATGCGCTCTTCCATGGAAAGCG
>DATCUA010000063.1:0-4284 GCA_036567645.1 Rectinemataceae bacterium
CGATCCCTCCATGGCCAACCCCACGAAATACGTAGGACCCTTCTATCGCGCCGAGCAGGTGGAACGCCTCAGAGAGCGCGGATGGCTCATAAAAGAAGATCCGGGAAGGGGTTTTCGCAGGGTAGTGCCCAGCCCTCTTCCCCTCGACATAATCGAGAAGGACGTCATCCACGAACTCCTCGAAGGCGGGAAAATCGTAATAGCCGCAGGAGGTGGGGGCGTGCCCGTCCGCAGAGAACCGGATGGAAGTCTCGAGGGAGTGGACGCTGTCATCGACAAGGATCGGGCTTCAGCCCTCCTCGCCCGCCTCATCGGGGCCGACGAGCTCATAATCCTCACGGGGGTGGAGCGAGTGGCTCTCGACTTCAAGAAGCCCACCCAGCGGTACGTGGACTCCATGACCCTTGCCGAGTGCGAGCTCCACTTGGCACAGGGGCAATTCCCGAAAGGCTCCATGGGACCGAAGATCGAGGCCGCCTGCGATTTCGTTCGCAATGGGGGCAAGGTGGTCATAACCTCCCTGGATCGCGCCGTAGATGCCCTCCACGGCAAGGCTGGCACGAGCATCCTGCCCTGATCGGGAGGCCTTTGCGCCTGGCGTGGCCTGGTTTTCTCGGCGCGGACTCAACTTGACGAGTTTCTGACATCCGTGCTACTTTTTTCCGAATCTTCACGCCAAGGATAGTCTATGAACGCCATTTTCCAGGGCCTCCCCCTTCTCCAGGCAGCGGCCGCCAATCCCACGGGCCAGATGGTATCCACCATCGTCACTTTCGGCCTTGTCTTCGTCGTCTTCTACTTCTTCATCATCCGTCCCCAGAACAAGAAGCAGAAAGAAGCCAAGAAAATGATCGATGCCGTCAAGAAGGGCGACAAGGTGATCACGATCGGCGGCGTGCACGGACTGGTGCATGCGGTCAAGGAAGGCACCGTCGTCATCAAGGTGGACGAGAACAGCAAGATCGAGTTCTCCAAGTCCGCCATAGCCAGCGTAGCCCCGGCCAAGGCCGAGGAAAAAGCGGAAGTTCCCGCCGAAAAGCCGGAAGAAGAAAAGAAATAACACAGCCTCCCCCGGACAGCCTCCATCCTCCGAACCCTTCGCCGGATCGGATTGGTAGGCTTGTCGGGGCGACTCGGCGCGCGATTATCGAACTGGAGTTGCACGAATGAGTAAAATTCGCCGTCTGATCCTTCTCGTCGCGGTGCTGGCGATAGCCTTCGCCTTCCTCTTTCCGACTATCCAGTGGTACTTCCTCACCCCCAAGGAAGATCAGGCCACGGCAGTAGGTTCCAGGGAGCAGATACGCGACTACTCCCGGCGGATGGCATACGCCGCCCTCACGGACATCAAGGCCAAGGCTCTCGCCGGCGATACGTCGGACATCGCCGCCCAATACGGCGTGGTCATCCGTGCCGCGAAGGCGGCCTACAAGATGTCCAAGAGGCCGAACCCCAAGACCTGGGATTCGGCTTCAGTGCTCGCGGCCTTCAGTTCCGAGAGGGCCATGTTCGACTCGGTCGAGTCCCTCTACAGGGAAAAGGCCCTCTCGCTCAAGACTCTGCACGGCAATGCCGTCCAGCTGGGTCTGGATCTCGCCGGCGGAATGTCCGTCATCATCCAGGCCGACATGAAGGCCCTGGGCGAAAAGCTCGGGCACGAGGTGTCCAGCGCCGAGCGCGAGGACGCCATGCAGAGGGCCGTTGAGATACTCAATACCCGCATCGACCAGTTCGGCCTCACCGAGCCCGTGATCCGTCGCCAGGGTGAGGATCAGATATACGTGGAAATCCCGGGCACGGCTGATCCCGAGCGCATCAACTCCATCATCATGGGCAAGGGCAACCTGGCCTTCTACATAGTCGATTCCGAAGCCTCGGCCTCGCTCAAGTCCTTCCTGGCCACCAATCCCCTGGGCGTAGATGAGAGGACGATGACCGTGAGCCAGCCGGGGATAGTGCCGGAGGGCAAGCTCATCCGGAAGGTCTACCAGAAGGACAACTACGGCCTGGACGAGTTCACGGGCGAATACCTCGTCGTGGAAGCCAAGCCGGGTCTGGACGGAAGCCATGTGCAGAGCGCTACCGTCTCCAGCGACCAGATCACCGGGAAGCCCGAGACCAATTTCGTCCTCGACAAGGAGGGCGGCGAACTCTTCTACAAGCTGACGAGCGACAACGTAGGGAAAACCCTCGCCGTCCTCCTGGACGACAGGGTGAAGTCCTACGCCCGCATACAGGAGCCTATCAGGGAATCGGTGCGTATCAGCGGATTCGACGCCGTGGAAGCCCAGAACCTGGCCACGCTTCTGCGCACGGCAGCCCTGCCCATCTCCCTCTCAGTAGCCAACCAGCAGGCTATCGGCGCCTCGCTCGGAGAAGACGCCATCTCCCAGGGCCGCAACGCCATCATCGTGGGCTTGTTGGCTGTTTTCGCCTTCATGTTCGCCTACTACAAGGGAGCCGGCGTCAACGCCACCCTCGCCCAGGTGCTCAACCTCTATATCATGCTGTCCGTCCTGACCGCCTTCAAGCTCACCCTCACCCTGCCCTCGATCGCTGGTTTCGTCCTCACCGTGGGCATGGCGGTAGATGCCAACGTCGTCATTTTCGAGCGAATCAAAGAAGAACTGGCTGACGGGAAATCGCGCAAGGCGGCCATAGAAGCAGGCTTCCACAAGGCCTTCTGGGCTGTCATGGACTCCAACATCACCACGATCATAGCCGCCCTCTTCCTTGCCCAGCTGGGATCCGGACCCATCCAGGGCTTCGCTATCTCCCTCGCCATCGGGAATATAACAAGCCTCTTCACCGCCCTCTTCGTCTCCAGGCTCATCTTCGACTTCGAAACCGACGTCCTGGGAGCCAAGAGCGTTTCCATCAGCTGGAGGATCAAGTAATGAAGCGCGTCATACGGTTCAGCAAATTCTTCCTCCCGGCCGTCATAATCTCTTCGACCCTCATTGTCCTGGGGCTCTTCGGCTTTTTCACCAAGGGATTCAACAAGGGCGTGGATTTTCAAGCCGGCGTCAACCAGACGGTCCAGATAGCCTACCCCGTGGCCACCGTTTCCTACACCGGCAAGGGCAACGCTGAGCTGACCGTCTCCTCCGAAGCCCTCATCCTCGTGTTCTCGGGCGCCGAGGTAGACCAGCGCACGATCCGCATAGCCTACTCTGACAAGCCCACGATCGCCGACCTTGCCGCGGCCCTCTCAGCCGAGGCTTCGGTCGCGGTGAAGGTGGAGTCAGGGCAGGAGCAGGCGAGCTCCAAGCTCCTCGTCCCCACCTTCCAGGGCGATACCTTCATCTCCCGCAAGCCCATGACCCTGCACCGGATCCCATCCGGCGAAGCCGAACGATTTGCTACGATAGACCAGGTGAGGGAAGCCGTGACCGGCCTGGGCGAAATCTCCGTCCAGGTGGTCAAGCCCGAATCCGATCAGCGCTACCTCATCCGCGTCCAGGACGACGGCACCGATCCCCACTTCACAGCCAAGGCGCGCGAGACAATTCTTTCCGGCTTGGAAAAAGCCTTCGGTGTCAACAGGGTAGTGGAGATCAAGACCGATTTCGTTGGAGCCAGGTACTCCGAATCCCTCACGAGGACATCCATCCTCATAGTCATCGCCACACTCGGGTTCATCCTCCTCTACTCGACCTTGCGTTTCAAGCTCCAGTACGCCATAGCCGCGGTTCTCGCCATAGCCCACGATGCACTCATCATGATCGGCTTCATCGTCTGGACCAGGATGGAGTTCAATACCTCGACCATAGCGGCCATCCTGACCATACTCGGCTACTCCATAAACGACACCATCGTCCAGTTCGACCGCGTACGGGAGGAGCGGAGGCTCAGGCCCAACGACAGGTTCGTCGACGTGTTGAACACTGCGCTGACTGTTACCCTCGGCCGCACCATCATTACCACCGCGGCTACGATGCTCACTGTGCTCGCCCTCTTCTTCTTCACCACGGGGTCGATGAAGGACTTCGCCCTCGCGCTCTTCGTCGGAATGGTATCGGGCACTTACTCGACCCTCTACATAGCTAGCGCCTTCCTCGACTGGTGGGAGCGGAAAATGGCGCCTAAGTTCAAGAAATCCGCTTCGGAAGGCGACGCGAAACCTTCGAAGAAAGCAACGGCCGAGGTCTGAACTGATCGGAGCCGAAATGCCGGCTCTTTACACGCCGGGGCCCTCCGAGATATAGTGGGCCCCGCTTCGGCGCCGTACCCAAGTGGTAAGGGAGAGGTCTGCAAAACCTTTATGCATCGGTTCGATTCCGA
>DATCUA010000064.1:0-4016 GCA_036567645.1 Rectinemataceae bacterium
TCGGCCCAGCCCCTCGGCTATCGCGCCGAAGCTCTCCGGGCCCACGGCGAGGTAGAAGAGGGCATTAGCGGGAGGTTCGGACGAAGTCGATCCATCCCATCCCAGGGCCCTCTTTCCCGCGAGGATGTCGGCGATTATCTCGTAGCCCCGATTTTCCTCTATGTCGGCTTCGAGATACTCGATCTTCGATGCGAAAGACTCCCAGGCTGTCCCATAGGAACCCTTGTGCCGCGCAAAGCTCGCGCAACCCTCGCGCAGCCGGTCCAAGAATGCCTCCCGGCTCAGGGGTCTGCGTGCGAAACCCAGGGCGCGGAACCCCGGGGGCAGCCTGCCCTCGGCCTGGAGATCGAAGAGGGCGGGGAAGATCTTCCTTCTCGCCAGATCACCCGTAGCCCCGAAGACGACGAAGAGAGCAGGCTCGGGAGAGTAGGAGCCGAAGTCGAGGGAGCAGAGGGGATAGGAGGCCGAATCTATATTCATGATATTGAATATACTCATGAAGACCTTAGGCCGCCTAAAGGCTCGTCTTTGGGCTGGGGATACCAATGGAACCAAAGCTCCTCGGATCCGCTGAGGATGCGGGTGGAGGTAGCCGGAGCCCGGCCGAAGATTTCGCCGAAATCCTCTCGCTCCGCGACAAAGCCCATGCCCCAGCCCGCTTCTTCGAATCGCGCACGCATGGAGGAAAGGCTCGAGTAGAGCTCGGCAGCCTCCTCCTCGGTGCCCAGGCGCTTGCCGTAGGGAGGGTTGGCGAGGAGGAAGCCCCGTTTGGCTCCAGGCAGAGATTCCTGGGCCTTGGCAAGCCTGAACTCAATCCAGTCCGACACACCAGCGTCGTAGGCGTTCTGGCGCGCTGCCTCCAGGGCTCCAGGATCGATATCGGAAGCTACTATCTCTACGTCCACATCCTGCCTTATCCGCGCCTCGAAGCTCTCCCGCACGGCCCCGATCGTCCTTGCCGAGGCGAAGGGCATGGCCTCCAGGGCGAATCGCCTCTGCAGTCCGGGGGCGAAGTCCAGGGCGAAGAGGGCGGCTTCTATGGCGATCGTGCCCGATCCGCAGAAGGGATCGAGGAGGGCGTAGCGGCGGTTCCATCCCGAGAGGAAGAGGAGCCCAGCGGCGACAGCTTCGTTGAGAGGGGCCTCGACGCTCCTCTTGCGGTAGCCTCGCTTGCTCAAGGGCTCGCCCGAGCTGTCAACGCCCACTGTGCACACATCGGAGTCCAGGTAGACACGGGCCGCCACCTTATTGGCCGTGGCAGGCATGGTCCGCATCCGGTAGTGCTCCATGAGGCGGGTGTAGGCCGCCTTCTGACCCATGGCCTGGATAGAGGTCTGGGCGGCAAGGGCCGAATCGTGGCTACGAACCCTGTCTATGACTAGAGCCGAATCTTTGAAGCAACAGAGCTCCCAGGGAAGGGATTTCATGCCGTCGAAGAACTGGTCGAAATCCCGGGCGGGAAAGTGGCCAAGCTCCAGAAGCACCCTTTGGGCGCACCGCAAGCCTATATTGGCCTTTGCGAGGCTCGAGGCCGGGTCGGCCTTGTCCAGGGCGAAGCCCAGTCTGCCCGGCTTGCGGTCCAAGACGCGCAAGCCCAGTTTCACTAGTTCCTTGGAACAGATGGATTCCATGCCGACCGCGCAGAGGGCTATGCCCTTGAGTTCGTGTGCCATGAATCCAGTATGGCGGCTTGGCGAATCCAGTACAAGCTCCAAGCCTCTCTGGGGCGGCGCGTCTCGCCGGAGCAGCGCGTCTCGCCGGAGCGGCGCTAGACCGAGGCAACGCGCTTGACCGGAGCCACGAGCCTACCTACTATGTCCCGCATGCGGAAGCCTTGGAACGGAAAAGCCGAGGGTATAGGACTCGAAGCCTTCAAGGCCAGCGTGCCCGTCCTCCTCGGCTACGTGACCATCGGCTTCGGTTTCGGCCTCCTCGCGGTCAACGCAGGCTACCCGGCATGGTTCTCCCTCGCCATGAGCGTATTCGTCTTCGCGGGCGCGGCACAGTACATCGGGATAGGCTTATTCGCCGCAGGAGCATCCATCCCCGAAATCGTCCTGATAACCCTGGTTGCCAACATAAGGCACGCTGTCTACGGGCTTTCCCTCATCGGAACCTACGCTCGTCATCCCCGCATCCGCCCCTACCTCGTCTTCGCGCTCACCGACGAAACCTACGCCCTCATAAGCTCGGCAAGAGCCGAGCAGAGAGCTGACGGTAGCTTCCTCCTCCTCGTCTCTGCTCTAGATCAGGCCTATTGGGTTATCGGCACTGCCCTGGGCGCCCTCGCCGGCTCCCTCATCCCCTACAAGGTGGAGGGCCTGGGATTCGCCCTCACGGCCATGTTCATCGTCCTGGGAGTCGAGCAGATACTCAAGCTCAAGAAAGCCTTCCCCGTCCTCATTGCCGCCGCTACGACCATAGGAGCCAAGATGCTCGCCGGGGACCGCCTCACGATAGTCCTGGGACTCGCCGCGGCCATTCTTTTCACCCTCCCCCTGGCAGGCAAGAGGAAGCCCTATGCTTAGCATCGGCCAAGCCGTCGTGGCCGCAGCTTCCATGGTCTTGGTCATCGTGTTCTGCCGCGCCCTCCCCTTCGTGTTCTTCTCGAAGGGCAAGCCTCCTGCCTACCTGGCCTTCCTGGAAGACTACATGCCTGCCTTGGCCATGACCGTGCTCGCCGTTTCTTCCTATACGGGCCTGGATTGGAAGAGCTCACCATGGGGCATCCCGGAACTCGTCGCTGGCCTCTGCGTGGCACTTCTCCACCTCTGGAAGCGCAACGCCCTCCTCTCCATCCTGGGCGGAACCCTGCTCTACATGGGGCTTTCGGGCATCATGGCGCATTGACACAGTTGGGAGATTTGCGATATTATTCATTCGCTGTTCGGGGGTGTAGCTCAGTTGGTAGAGCGTTTGAATGGCATTCAAGAGGTCAGGAGTTCGATTCTCCTCACCTCCACGAACACGGAAAGCCGCCTGGAGAAGGCGGCTTTTTCATTGTTACGCGGAAAACGCTTTCAAAGCGACCCTGAAAGGGCGTGGCGAGTCCAATTGGATAGCGCCCATGAGCGAAAAAATGGAGGCTGCCCGAGGGTAGCCTCCATCGTTTCAAGAATCTCGAAGCCTTACTTTTTCTTGATCAGGATAAACTCCACGCGTCGATTCTTCCATCGGTTCTGGGCATCGGAGAAACTCACTACCGGCTTGCTCGAACCGAGGCCTTCGGCGGTTAGCCTGGCTTTGTCTACCCCGTTCTGGATGAGCATGCTCATCACCATTTTTGCGCGATTCAGGGATAGGGGTATCAGTTCCTTAGTCTCCTCGGCCTGAATCTTCGCCTGGGAAAGCCCAGCGATTTTACTCGCGCTGTTCGCGTGCCCCTGTATTTTGATGTTGTACTCGGGGAACTTGTTGAGTATTTGAGCTATCCTGGCTATCACTTCTTCGTTGTTCGCCACGATATCGGCTGACAAGCTCTTGAAGTCGGCGTTGTCCGACCTGAACACGATGGAAGGGACTTTGAGTACAAGATTGTTCCCGTCTTTCAATACAAGGACGTCTACCGACAATACGCCGCTCGATGTCTTGGTTTGTCCGAGCTTGTCCTTGACTGTGAGCTTGAAGGGGTAATCGGTCGCCGATTGAACGAGTTCCTTTTTCGCGGAGACTCCATTCCACTGGATCTCGCTTGGCGGGGCTCCTTTGCCTTCCCAGCTCATGAACACGCGTTCCTGACCAGTGCCGGATTTAGTCGATTCCGAGACAGCCCGCTCAATCAGGTCGAGCTTCCATTCAACGATTCCCGAACCCGACTCGACACTCAGGATAAATCTCATCGTATCGTCGTTTCCATCGCCATCGGGGCTGAAGAGCTTTGGCTCGGCGGTTACCTTCGCTTCGAGAACGCTAGCGGCCTTGGCTGCGGCTTCTTTCTCCGCCGCGGCTTTTTCAGCCGCTTGTTTAGCCGCCTGCTCGGCGGCTGCCCTCTCGGCCGCTTGCTTAGCGGCTTGGTC
>DATCUA010000065.1:0-6003 GCA_036567645.1 Rectinemataceae bacterium
CCTCGCGCAACATGAGCCCTCGAGGGCTCACGTCGGGATCACTTCTTGGGATAGAGGAGGGGGAAGTCGTTCGCCGCGCCTTCGGCAGCCAGCTTTTCGGGAACGACCATCCAGTTGCCGATGGCCGACACGGTCACCGTGTCCTTCTGGCCCTCGAACCACTTGAGGAGGTAATAGCGCAGGTCCTTGGTGGTAGCGCCGTTTACGAGCTTCATGGTGCGTACCACCTCTGGATCGAGCTTGGCGCCCTTCACCAGGTGGCCACCTCCGCCCGAGCCGCGGTAGGAGTTGATGGCCACGGTGTAGGTCTCCTGGAAGTTGAAGATCCTTCCGTCGGAAAGTGAGGTTATCTCCACCCTCTGCCCGGCCGGCTTGGTAACGTCGACGAAATAGTTGATGCCAGCGGCGGAATCGTAGTTGTAGTAGCGGGTCATGGTTTGGGCAGTGTTGTAGCGCGCGTCGAACACGAGCTTGCCTTCCTTGTCCTTCTGGAAGGCGATGAGGTGGTTGCCCTCGTTCGGCATGGTGTCGAACCAGAACTGGTAGGAGTACTCGAGGAAGTCCTTTATCTGCTTGCCCGTCATGGTCATGGTGTAGAGGAAGTTCTCGTACACGTAGAGGTTGAACATATCGCGCACATAGAGGGTTCCATCGGAGCTGGTGGGTATCTTGGCGTCCATGGAGAGGGGGGCGGCGAAGGAGATGTCGGCGGGCATGAGGCCGGTAGCGGGATTCTTGGATAGGTCGAGCTGGATCCTGTGGATGAGATCGACGAAGGCCGAATCCCCGAACATCGAATCGCGGGAGCTCACCACGCCGTCCATCTTGCCCACGGGGCGGTCGACCCAGGCTTTGACATCCGATTGGGCCGCGCCGAATTTTTCCATGAAGCCCGAATCCGCATTGTACTGGGCCACATCGACGAGGCCGCCGCGCACGCGCTTATCCCAGGCGCCCTTTTCCGCGTTCCAGTCCAGGAACATGTTGACAACGGGCACCCTGCGGGCGCCGTTGAGGGCGCCGAAGATGTAGACGGTCTTGCCGTTGGGATCCTTCACTTCCACTTTCTTCTTCGTGGCGGGATCCCATCCCATGCCGTCCCAGCCGGAGTGGTCGTGGCCGACGAATATGATGTCGAAGCCTGGGACCTTCTGGGCCACGAGCTGGGAGGCGTTCTCGTTGTACTTGGTATCCGCGGTGACGTTGCCGTAGGTGTAGTCAACGCCCGCGTGGAAGAGGCCTACGAGGACGTCGGGCTTTTCCTTCTGCTGGATGATGGGCACCCACTTGGCCGCCGACTCCACCATGTCTTCGAACTCCATGCCGGTCCAGAACTGGGGGGGGAGCCAATCGGGGATCTTGGGCGATGTGAGGCCGAGAATGGCTATCTTGACACCGTCCTTGACGATGACCTGGTAGGGGGTGAAGTAGGGGGTTCCGTCCGGCTTGACGGCGTTGGCGCACAGCACCGATGCCTGGACTTCCTCGTAGAGCTTGTCGTAGACGGCGTGTCCAGCCTCGATATCGTGATTGCCCACGCTTATGGCGTCGAACTCCAAGTGGTTGAGCATCTGGGACCAGATGTGGGGGCCGTCGGTCTTCTCGAAGTTGTAGTAGTAGACCACGGGGCTGCCCTGGAGGGAGTCGCCATTGTCCAGGAGGACAAGGTTGGGATTGGCCGCCCTCTCCTCAGCCACAAGGCTCGCCACCTGGGCGAGTGAGGTAGTGGTCGCCTTTGCGTTGACGAAGTCGTAGGGGTAGACGGATCCGTGGATATCCGAGGTTTCTACAAAAGTGATCGCAACGCTCTTGGCCGCCGTCTGGGCGAAGGCGCCCATGGCGATCATGAGGGCGAGCACTACGCATGCTAGTCTCTTCATGGTTCCTCCTAGATTCTCAGGATGGATAGAATGACCAATCTATGGTACTTCACTTCCCCATTCGGCGCAACAAGAATGTAGTGGCCTGCAGGCGGGATCCTCAGCCGAGGAAGTAATATTCCGGCCTGCGATCCGCGAAGGCTCCATTATAGGGGTTGAGTTCTTTGTCCCGCGCGGCCGTGGGATCGATGTCGGCGCTCAAGACAGCCGTCTCCCCCGATGGTCCCGAGAGCAGGTATTCGCCCCGCGGAGAAACGAGGACCGAGGCTCCTGTGAAGGTCAGCGTTTCTCCGTCGCGCGATTCCGAGCCAACCCTGTTGGCGGTGGCTATGTATACCCTGTTCTGCACAGCCTGGGCGAAATCCGCCTGCTGGCAGTAAGGCATGACCAGATTGGACGAATGGGCTACCAGATCCGCCCCCAGGCGGGCCAGGGTTCTGAAGCTCTCTGGGAAAAACCAGTCGAAGCAAATGGCTTGGCCTATCCAGGCTCCCCTGAACTCGAAGACGGAGAACCCGAGATCGCCGGGTGAGAAAAAGAGCTTTTCTTTATAGAAGAGATGGGTCTTGCGGTAGAGATGGGATTCGCCTCCCGGAAGGATGGCGAGGGAGGAATTGAACAGTGTGCCGCCCGAGCGCTCGGGGAAGCCGAGGACGAGGCAGGCGTCCAGCCGCGCGGCGGCTTCCTTGAATATATCCAGGAAGGGTGAATCCCGCTCGTCCGCAAGATCCCAGGCTTCCTTGGTCGAGGTGAACTGGTAGCCGGTATAGGCCAGCTCGGGCAGGATGTAGAGGTCGCTCGGAGCCGACTCCATCGCGGATACGAGTTCGGCGGCGTTTTTCTCCTTTTCGCCGAAGGAGGGACTATTCTGAACAAGACTGATCCGCATTCGAGCCTCCTCGCCGCGCAAAGCGGCTTGCTATCGACGCCGCCGCATAACGCCAATCCGGCGCCTCGGCTGTGCCTGTGGCTCCATCAATCCAGGTGGAACACTTCTCTCAGAGGATGAGAACGAGGCGAGCCGTCGGGATTCGTCTCCATTATATCTCCCATGTATGCCCACCAGCGCTTCACGATAGCCTTCTCCTTCAGCGAGTCGGCGGTGGAATCGGCGCTTCTCGTCTGGACGGCGAAGAGGCAGAGGCTATCCGCGTCCAGGTAGATCGAATAATCGGAAATGCCGGCCGCCTTGAGCTCGGCCTTCATGTCGGGCCAAATCTCGTCGTGGCGGCGCTTGTACTCGGCTTCGGATCCCGGCTTCAGTTTCATGACGAAGGCAACGCGTGCCATATGACCGCTCCTTTTCGGCGATTGTTTCGATCCTAGCCCCGCCGCCGGGTTTGGCATCCAGGCTTCAGCGAGCCGAAACCGAGGCCCGGTAGGATTCGGCTTCCCAGTTCCGTATGAACGCCACGGATTCAGGGGTCATGTGTCGCGGCCCCCCGAATGCGCGAGAATATGCGGCTACCCTGCAGGAATCGACGAATAACTCGAGGCTCCGCCCGGCGGCCTTCGCGGCGGCTTCCCTGTCCGCGGCTGGCTGAGCCCGGCCGATGGCGAAAGCTCCCAGGCAAGCTGCGAGAACGATGCGGGGGGAGATGGAGTTGCGCTCGATATAGCAGTCCCATGCTTTTCCCAGGCCGGATTCGCCATCCACCCTGAGATATTCGTGGCCGGCGTAGACTATATGGTCGGGGCTGAAGGGGCGGGCGATGGGCTGGAAGGCGGCCTCCGAAGCGGCGAAGCCCAGGATTGCTGCATCGGATCTGTGGAGGATTGCCGCATCGGAGCCGGCGAGCCTTCCGAGGGCGCCCGCGAAGGAGCCGAGCGCACGCGCGTCGGATGCTGCGGCTTCCTCCTTCGGCTGCGCCCCGGCCTCTCTTACGATTTTTCCCAGCCGATCCATGACCCGCGTGGAGAGGGTGTCTATTTCTTCTGGGCTGTCTCCAGCCACGAGGAGCCCGTGATTCTGCATGAAGAGCAAGGAGGGAGCATGGCCTCTCGCCTCGCAGAAAGCGAGAAACCTGTCCCTGACTGCCGTGGCGAGGACGAAGCCCGGATCCACCAGTGGCACCCAGATGCCGATGTCGGCGAAATTGTCATGGAACACGGCCTCGCCGTTCATGCCGCAGGTCAGCCCATTCACCAGGGATGGATGGGTATGGACCACATACGCCTGGGGGAAGAGGGAATGGAGGAGAGTCTCCACGGAGGGGCGCTTGGCTTCGCCGGGCGACCTGGCGGCCATGAGATCGGCAAGGGCTTCGGCTTCCCTGGCCTTTTTTTCTTCAGGATAGGTCTTGTCCCAGATAACATTCAGCTTGGGCCTGTCCATGGAGCAGAAGCCATCTTCGCCTATGGTGGCGAGCGAGAACCCGGATGCCTTGATATACAGGCTGTCCTCGGTTTTCCACGAGGTGTTGCCGCCCCCCGCGAGTACCCAGGCCGGGTCTGCCCCGTATCGGCGGGACAAAGCCGCCAAGGCGTAGAGTACGCCCATGCCTAGGTCCTCGCCGCGAGAACCTTCCTCGCGTAGGCTCGCACGGATTCCAGGAAGGCCGTCCCCGTCGGGGCGCCCGCCCTGCGGCAAAGCTCCTCCCATACGGCTTGGAGCGGCAGGCTGGCTGCTTCCTCGAACAGGGCGAGGCGATCGAAGCCCTTGCCGGGCGCCTCGGCCTCGGCCAGGAGTCTGGAGGGCTCCAGGAAGGCGGCCAGGAATGCTTTGCGAGCGGCCCGGGCGCCAATGGACCAGGCGCCTATCCTGTCTATCGAGCCGTCGAAATAATCCAGACCCAGGCGGATGCGATCCAATGACCTGGAGCGCACGACCTCGAAGGCCAGTTCCTGAAGCTCGTCTCCCCCTATGAGGACATGGTCGGAGTCCCAGCGGACGGGCCTGGATAGGTGTATGAGGATGCCGGGCACGAAGGGCAGGACAGCCGAAATCTTGTCCGAAACGCACTCCGTGGGGTGGAAGTGGCCCATGTCCATGGTGAGGAAGAGCCTTCGCGACGATGCGTAGCCCAGGTAGAAGTCGTGCGAGCCTGGCGTGAAGTACTCGGCCCCGATGCCGAAGAGCTTGCCTTCCACCGAGTCTTCGATAAGGGAGGGCGGAAGCCGTTCCGCATAGATCGAGTCGAGGGATTCGATGAGCCTGTTCCTGTACTCGGAGCGTGCCGATGTCTTGTCCTTGGAGCCGTCCGGTATCCAGAGATTGTTGACGCAGGGCCCGCCCTGGGCCTCGCCCATGGCGGCCGCTATCCTACGCGAGCGCCGAGCGTGCTCGATCCAGAAGTCGCGGATGCCCGGGTCCGGGTGGCAAAGGGTCCAGCCGGACGATGCCTTTGGATGTGAGAAGAGGGTGGGGTTGAAATCGAGAGACAGCGTGCGCTCCCTGGCCCAGTCCATCCAGCCCGAGAAATGTCCTGGCTCCACGGCGTCTCGATCCGCCGGCCTGCCGGCGAATTCCCCGTAGATGGCGTGCAGGGACAAGCGCAGAGTCCCGGGGGAAAGGCTCCTCACCTCGTCGATATCAGCCCTGAGCTCCTCGATGTTCCTGGCCTTGCCGGGATAATCGCCTGTTACCTGTATCCCTCCCCCGTCCAGGGTGGCGCCCTCGCGCTCGAAGCCCCCGACGTCGTCTCCCTGCCAGCAATGCAGCGAGATGGGCAGGGACAGAGCCTTGCCGATCGCGGCTTCAGCGTCCACGCCCAGCTCTGCGTACCGCTCGACTGCTCTGGAATAGGCCTCTTTTGCTGAGTTCGCCGCCATGGTCTCCCCCTGTCGCGGGGACTATACCATGCCCCGCATCCTGAGTCAGGTGCCGCGGAGCCTCCAAAGGGTGTCTTGGAGCTTGTTTTCGAGGTACTGGAGTTCCCGCTCGGAGAGCCCGGCCCCGATAGGCAGTTTCCTAGTGCCCGCCTCCAGCACGAGCTCATTCGCAGAGCTGCCCTGGACCTGGAACTTGCTCGGTTGGATCTTAACGTCTCCCAGGTCGGCGAGAGGCCAGGATTCCGATTTTTCCATGCCCAGCCCCCTGGTTCTGATTCGGAGACCATCCTTGTCCAGGACGAGTTCCCGGCTGGTGAGCGCCGATCCGAAGGCCGACCGCGCCATGGCCAGG
>DATCUA010000066.1:0-18988 GCA_036567645.1 Rectinemataceae bacterium
GCATCCTGGCCAAGGCCCTCAACTGCGAGAAGGGGCCGACGAGCCAGCCCTGCGGTATATGCGATTCATGCACGTCCATAGCCTCGGGCTCATCCCTCGACGTGATAGAGATAGACGGGGCTTCCAACACATCCGTGGACAACGTCAGGCAGATAAAGGACGAGGTTCTCTTTCCGCCCAACTCGGGCCGCTACAAGATCTACATAATCGACGAAGTCCACATGCTCTCGACGAGCGCCTTCAACGCTCTCCTCAAGACCATAGAGGAGCCTCCCCCCTACATCGTCTTCATGTTCGCCACCACGGAGGCGCACAAGGTCCCGGCAACGATAAAGAGCAGGTGCCAGCAGTTCTCTTTCAGGCTGGTTAGCGCCGACATCCTGGTGGAACTCCTGGCCGAGGCGGCTTCCGAGCTGGGCGTGGAGGCCGAGCGCGAAGCTCTGTTATGGATAGCCCGAGAATCCGGCGGATCGGTGCGCGACGCCTATACGCTCTTGGATCAGGTGATCTCGTTTTCCGAGGGGAAGCTGAGCGCCACGCTCATACGAGAAAAGCTGGGCCTCGTGGGCCAGGATAGGATGAACGCCCTCTTCGGCTCCTTTGTCGCGGGAGACACGGCCAAGGCTCTGGAGAGCCTCGACTCCATCCTCTCCGGAGGGGTTTCGGCCGAGCAGTTCATCTCCGACGCGGTGGAATACTGCAGGGCCCTCCTCCTCATCGGGAACGGCATTTCCAAGGAGCACCTCCTGGGGGCGCCTCTATCATCCTTCGATCTCTCCGTGCCCGAAAGCCTGGGCGAGGAGAGGATCGAGCGGCTTCTATCGATATTCCTGACTTCCTACCGCGCCCTCAAGGATTCCATCGATCCGCGCTACGAGCTCGACCTGGCCGTGGCCAAGGCTTCCCACATCGGAAGCTACATATCCCCGGGCGACATGGCCAAGGCCGTTAGTGTTCTGCGGAAGTTCGTGGAAAGGGGCGTTTCCGGTGTCCCGAGGACGTCGGGGCAGACTGCGGCCCCGTTGGCAGCGCCTTTGGCGGCGCCTGGAGTGATACATGGGGCCGCTTCGGCGGCCAGGCCTGTTTCAGTCGGCCACAAGGTAGGATCTGCTCCCTCGATGCCGACCGCTCCCAGGCCTGCCCCGGCGTTTTCCCCGCCTCTAGCGAATCCCCCTGCCACGAGCCCACCCGCTGACCCCTCGCCTGTCGCATCCGTATCTCAGGCCCAGCCCGAGTCCATCTTCGCGGGAACGCAGGATATAGCACAGGTGAAGAAGGCGCTCGTAGCCGAGATAAAGCGGAGCAACATCCTTCTCGGCACAACCTTGGACAAATCCTCCTTCTTGGGGCTGGAAGGAGGCTCGCTCAGGCTCGAAGCCTCCTCGCGAATGGAGTACGACCTCATCAAGCGTTTTTCCGGGATCCTGGCCGAACTGCTTTCCCAGAAGATGGGGAGCCCCCATCGCGTGGAGGTAAGCCTGCCTTCGGATGGTCTCGTCATGGGTGGAGGAGCTGTCGGCGCGGCTCGCATCGATCGCGTCGACCAGGGCGGGTCGGTCTCCCATTCGGGCCGAACCATCTCGGGGCAGGGCGGGGCCCAGGTTCCGGGCGTGTTCCGGGATGGAGACAAGACTGTCCTGAGCCCGAGGGAGGAGGAGGCGGTGGGCCTCCTTAGCCGTTTCTTCAAAGGCTCTAGTATCAGCATACTCGATCCCGGAGCGGCCGACGCGCAAAGCGCGGCAAACGCGGTCAGGGGGGCCCCGGCGGCCTCGGCTGGCCAGCGGGTGCCAGAATCAGGGACTCCCGCTGTGGGGATGAGCGAGCCCGACGAGGATGAAGCAAGCTATCGAGCGGAAGACACCGACGTTTCGTCGGACGATTATGCATCGTTGGAGCGGGACTGAAATGGATTTATCCGATCTCTTGGGAATGCTGAAGAATCCTCAGGCCATCCAGGCCAAGGCGGAAGAGCTGAGGCGCAGGACAGCGGCTATCCGCGCGACGGGGATGGCCGGAGGCGGTTTGGTGAAAATCACTCTCACCGGGGAGATGGAGCTGGTGGAGTGCTCTATCGCTCCTGAGATACTCGAGCCTTCCGAGGCTTCCATGCTCGGAGATCTCGTCCGAGCCGCCCACAACGACGCGGCGGCCAAAATCCAGGAGGCGCTCCGCCAGTCCCTGGCTGAGGACATGGGCTCCATGGGCCTCCCCGCGGGCTTCGGCGGCCTCGATCCATTCGGAAGGGCTTGATGCGGGCTCTGGAAGATCTGGTCTCCCTTCTCACGCGTCTGCCCGGCATAGGCCGCAAAAGCGCCCTCAGGATGACCTATTACCTGCTCAAGGCCGATCCGCGGTACGTGGAGGCCCTCTCGGAGCGCATATCGACGCTCCAGAGCGAGGTGCGCTTCTGCTCGTCCTGCGGCTCGTACACCGAGGAGGATCCCTGCCCCGTCTGTTCCGGCCTCGACAGGGACAGGAGGATCATCTGCGTGGTGGAGCAGCCACAGGATGTGCTCACGATCGAGGCCTCGCGGGAGTTTCGCGGCCTCTACCACGTGCTCGGCGGCCTGCTTTCTCCCCTCGACGGGATCGGCCCCGACAAGCTCAGGATAGCCTCTCTCCTCGCCCGGGTGCGCGAAAAGCCCCAGGCTTTCGGCGGACGCGAGCCTCGGGGCGTGGAGGAAGTGGTGCTGGCCACCAACCCCACCGTAGAGGGCGACACAACCGCCCTCTACATAAAGAAAGTCCTCGAGCGAGAGGGCATCCGCGTAACCCGCCTGGCCACGGGCATCCCTGTGGGCGGGGACCTGGAGTACGCGGATAAACTCACCTTGGCGCGGTCGTTCCATGGCCGGACGCCTCTTTGAATCCAATCGGCAGAGCGGAGGTTTCCAGACGATGACGATTCGCGATGTGGCTAGGATACTCGACGCGAAGATTTACAGAGGCGAGGATCAACTCGATCTGGAGGTGCAGGCCGCCTGCGGAGCCGATCTCATGAGCGACGTCATGGCCTTCGTCAAGGACAGGGTCGTCCTCCTCACCGGGCTCATGAATCCCCAGGCGCTCAGGACGGCCGATCTGCTCGATATCAAGGTAGTCGTGTTCGTGCGCGGCAAGCGCCCCACGCCCGATCTCATTGAGATGGGAGCCGAATCGGACATGATCCTCATGTCCACCAAGTACTCCATGTTCCTCGCCTGCGGAAGGCTGTACGAAGCGGGTTTGCGCGGCGGGGGCGTGAGGGAAATAGACTGAGGCAATCTGTGAGGCTCACCTTTCCCATACCGGCAATGGATTTCCTCGCTGCAGGCAAGGCCTCCTCGGAGGTGAAGCGGCTCCTTGCCAGGCTCGGATTGGGCCAGGATTTCGTAAAACGCGTTTCCATAGCCATGTACGAGGGCGAGATGAACGTGGCCATACATGGGGGTGGGGGCGAGGCTGTGCTGGATTTGGATTCCGAGAGGGTAGAGATACGCCTCGAGGACAGGGGGCCTGGCATAGCCGATTTGGAGCTCGCCATGACTGAGGGCTGGTCCACGGCCAGCGCCGAGGTGAGGAGCATGGGCTTTGGCGCGGGCATGGGCTTGCCGAACATGAAGAGGAACTCCGACTTCCTCGAGATAGACTCGGAACCGGGCAGGGGAACGAAGGTGAAGATGAGGTTTTCTCTGCCGGCCAGGGCGTGAGGCAGGAAGCGCCGCCATGTCAAGCGCCTTCCATTCCGTCTACCTGGATCCAGAGCTCTGCGTCGGGTGTTCCACCTGCATCAAGCGGTGTCCCACCCAGGCCATACGGGTACGGGACGGCAAGGCTGTCATAATGGAAGAGCGCTGCATAGACTGCGGCGAATGTATACGCGCCTGTCCCAAGGGCGCCAAGAAGTCCGTCTCGGATCCATTAGCGGTCATGGACGGCTTTGATCTCAAGTTCGCCTTGCCAGCCCCCTCGCTCTACGCTCAGTTCGGTTCCTCATATTCGCCGAGGGATATAAGGTCCGCCCTCCTCGCCCTGGGTTTCGATGGAGCGTTCGACGTTGCCTGGGGAGCAGAAACCCTCATCGAGGCGATACGCGAGCGCGGTGCTTCCTCCGATGGCCCGAGGCCCTTGCTTTCCAGCGCGTGCCCGGTGGTGCTCAGGCTCGTCCAGCAGCGGTATCCATCCATCCTGCCCAACATCGTGCCCTTTCTCCCTCCCATGGAAGTTGCGGCCCGCGAACTGCGCGCCCGGATTTCTGCCAACCCGGAAACCGCTAAAGCGCGAGCAGGCCTCTTCTTCATCAGCCCCTGCACAGCCAAGGTCACTGCCGTGAAGAATCCCCTGGGCTACGCCCGTTCCGAGATCGACGCCGTGCTTTCCTTCGGGGACATCTACCCGGCGCTCAAGCGCGCTCTGGCCGCGGGCGCCGCGCTCTCGGACTCCCCTGTCTCGGGCGCCGCAAAAGCCCAGGATGCGCCCAACCTGGCCAGAGGCATGGGCTGGGCCATGTCCGACGGGGAGCTGGACGCCCTGGAGATAGAGGGCGCCGTGTCGGTGGATGGGATAGGGAATGTCATCGAATTGCTCGAAGCAGTAGAAAACGGAAACCTGGACGACATCCCCTACGTTGAAGCCCTGGCTTGTCCCGGCGGCTGCGTGGGCGGCCCCATGGCAGTGGCCAATCCCCATGTCGCCCGCACGGGCATCAAAGCCCTCGCGCGGAAGGCCAAAGCCGCCCGCGAGCCTGGAAAGTCGTCGGGAACGCTGTACATGGACTCAGCCCTCCAGCCCCGTCCTGTGAGCGTGCTTTCACGCGATCTCGGCCAGGCTTTGGCCATGGCCGAGGAGCTGGAGCGTCAGGCGGCCCTGCTTCCGGGACTGGACTGCGGTGCCTGCGGAGCTCCCGACTGCCACGCCCTGGCCGAGGACATAGTCAAGGGTCTCGCCACGCCCGAATTCTGTCTGGTAAAGACGTCCAGGCTTCGCTCGTAGTTTCTCCAGAAAGTTTGACAAATGCCGATAAGCTCAGTATAGTGGCTCTGTTGCCGCCTATCGCAGGCTTCTACACGATACGGGATACTTTGCATGCGGCCGCGCTCATGGTCGGGGATCGCTGAAAGGGTCCGGGAGAGGGTTCTCACGTGAACAAAAAAGACTTTCCGCGAGTCCATTTCTACGACCAGGATTTCGTAGAGATCTACGATAGGACCTGGGCGTGGACTGCCGATTGCTGGACCCAGGGCGGTCCCGGCTCGGGAATCGAAAAGATCAAGTTCTTCCACTATCCCCAGCGCCCCCGGCTCGACGTCATGGAACAGGTATTCTCGTCCTTCTTTCTCGTCTACAGCAACCGGATTTACCCGGCCTCCAACGGCTTGGACGCCCTCTACGCCCTCCAGGAGGAATCGGGAGCCATACGCTCAGCGTACGACATCCAGACGGGCGCGCCCATCCCCGAGCCTGGCAACCCGGAAGGCATCATCCTCCCCCTCTTCGCCTGGGCCGAGTACAATCTCTACCACAAGACCGCCAACAAGAAGAGGGTGAAGGATGTCCTTCCCGTCCTCATCAAGCATTACAAATGGCTCGAGTCCCTCTGCAAGGACGCTACCGGCTTGTACGCCACCCCTGCCGCAGCAGGAGCCCTGACCAACTCGCCCCGAGGGAACGCCACCTATCTCGTCGATTTCAACGCGGCCATGGCGATGAACGCCCTCTACATCTCCGCCCTCGGCGACATCCTCAACGACAAGGACGTTTCTTTCCTCTTCAAGCGGGATTACTTTTCCCTCAAGACGAGGATCAACGGCAAGATGTGGTCGCCCGAGGAGGGCTTCTATTTCGACCTCGACAGCCAGGGCGCGCGAACTTCGGTCAAGACCATCGGGAGCTACTGGCTCCTCCTCGCCGAAATACCCAACGAGGAACGGGCCGAAAAACTCGTGGCCAAACTCAAGGATCCAGCCCTGTTCGGCTCGGACAATCCCTTTCCCACCCTTTCGGCGGATCATCCCGAGTTCGACATCAGAGGCGGGGGCTTCCGCGGTTCGGTCATAACAGCCTTCACATTCATGGTGATAAAGGGGCTTGAGAAATACAATTTCTACGAATTCGCGCGCGACTGCGCCATTCGGCATCTCTACTTCATTCTGGATTCCATGCACGCCTCATCCGGCCAGGGCCAAGGCGAGGGCAAGGACAAAGACCACAAGAGCATAGTCTGGGGGGCGTATCAGCCCCAGGCCGAGGGCAAGGCCGTCTGGGAAGGCCATCCCGACTGGCCCTATCCCCACTATCTTCCCTACAACGGCTTGGCGAGCGTGACCCTGATGATAGAGAACATCGTGGGCCTCTACGCTTCCCTCCCGCGCAAGACCGTGGACTGGATCATCCCCAACCTCGAGATCATGGGAATAGAGAACCTCTCCCTCAAGCGCAACATGGTAACCATCCTCTCCTCCAAGTCGGGGCGGGGATGGGAAATCCACATGGAAAGCGAGAAGCTCTACTACTTCACCATCAACGTGCTCAACAAGAAGAAGAAAACCCTGCCCATACCCTCGGGCAAGTGCTCGATGCTGATAGACAAGATATAGGGGCACTGAGGGGCAGGATCGATCCTCAACCCAAGCTCGCCACCGAAACGAAGTGGGCCCCAGCCGCGGCCAGAACGAAGATATGCCAGAGTCCGTGGAAGCCGAATCTGCCCGGCAGGAAATCCAGCTTTTTCGTGGCGTAAACCAGGGCGCCAGCGGTATAGAGGAGGCCTCCCGCTACAAGCCAGCCGAGGCTGGCGGGCGATAGGGCGCTACGGAACTGCCCGCCCGCGAAAAGGCTCATCCAGCCCATGGCCAGGTAGATGCCCGTGGTAACCGCCCGGGGCAAGCCCATGACGAAGAGCTTGAGCGCTATCCCCGCCAGAGCCAATACCCAGATAGCCGCGAAGAGCCCCCATTTCCAGAATCCGGAAAAAGCTACGAGGCAGAACGGCGAGTATGTACCTGCTATGAGGAGATAGATGGCCGAGTGGTCGAGTTTCCTAAGGAGGAGGATGCGCCGCGGGCTGCCCTGGGAAGCGTGGTAGAGCCCGCTCGCTGCCAGCATGAAAACGAGGCTCGCCCCGTACAGGGAGTAGGCCGCGGTACTCGCAGGATCCCTGCCTTTTGAGAGGACGAGCGCGATCGAAGCAGGAAAGGCTACTGCCGCGCCAGCCAGATGCGACCAGGCATTGAAGGGTTCTCGGAACCCGGATAGCGGTTTCAGACGGACTTCACCACGATCGAGCCCATGAGAGCCAGGCCCGATACGTCCACCCAGGGGCGGCCGCGCTCCACCCTGCGCTCGACGGATGCCTGCACGGTAGCCTCCCCCATGAAAGGGAAGGCCGACATGCGCACCGGAAGGCCGCGGGGGACGAGGATACGCACCTCCCCCATGATCGCGAAGGCGTCGATCTTGAGCCTGCCCGGAGGCAGGGCTGTGTCCCTGAGGTCGAGAGTGGTACTGCCCATGAGGGTGAAGCTGGTGGCTTGATCGGACTGGAGCCAGTCTCCCTGGAGCTTCCTGTCGCCCATGATGCAGAGAGAGAACTCGGGAGAGCCGAGCTTTTCTTCGACGAGGAAATCCCCGGAAATCTTGGGTTCTCGCAGGGGCTCCCTGGGGGCCGGGCCGCGGGAGGGCGCTCTGATTCTCGTCGCCGAGGGGGCTTCCTCGGGGAGGGGAGGGAGATCTATCACCTGGGCATCGAGATCAGGGAAGGATTTCGCGTTTTGTATTGCCCCCGCCCTCTTCTCATAGTCCTCGATGGGGATGATACCTCGCGCGAAAGCCGTGGTGATCATGTCGAGAGCGCGTTCCCTTCCCGTTTCCAAGTCGATTTGACCGCCCGGAATCGGCGCGGTTCTGCCTCGGTTGTCCATGTTTCCTTCCTCCCTGGCCCATGTGGCGCCACGGGTATGAAAATCGGCCCGGCATACGCGGCGCCGCTTTTCAGCAAAAATATCGAAAATCGCTACGAAAATCCATCCGCTCCAGAGGATCATCCTCTCCTGGAGCGGATGCCGACAAGGCGCCGTTAGGCGCCAGCAGGCGCCCGCCTGGCAAGTCTTATGGCGCCTAGCCTATGAGAGTACCCGTGAAACTCTCGCCATTGAGGATGCGCAGAAGATTGGGTAAATCTTTACCTGAAGCGCAGATCACCCTCATGCCGGCTTCCTCGGCGCGAGCCGAGGCTATGGGGTCGAAGGGCAGATTGGCGCCTGGAGTCCAAGCCTCGCCCACGAGGGCCCTGAACTCGGCCCACGATATCTCGTCCAGGGGCCGGGCGTCCCGATCCAGCTTGGGGTCGGCCGTATACACCTTGGCGATGTTGGAGAGGTTGAGCACTGTCTTGGCCCCGAAGCGCTCGCCCAAGTATACGGCGTCGTAGTCGCTCGAGAAGCCCGGCTTCCATCCGGAAGCTACGAGTATCTTGCCCGTGAAGGAGATAGGAGCGGAGGGATCTTCCACGACAGGGTCGATGCAGAGCCCTTCCATAGCGGCGGCTACGAGCTGGGCGTTGATCTTGGTGGCCGCTATCCCTACCCGGTCGAGGGCTTCGTCGGAGGGAGGGGGCATGGACCGCAGGCGGGCGAATTCCCTCAACGCCCCTTGGTAGGCGCGAGCAGGGCCTCCGCCTCCGACGACGAGGATGAGCCGGCGTGAAGGATCAGAGCCGAGCCAGCCTTCCACGAGGTTGCGGAAGTCGGAGAGATATACGGCATCCGGACCCGAGGGGGGAGATACTATCGAACCGCCAAGGGAAATCACATACGTCACGCTACTTCCTCCTCGGCATCACTGTATGCCGTAATCGCGCGACAATGCTAGACGGAGAGCGTCTGCTCCGAGAAAGCGGATCGCTTGCATCCCGGCGTCCCTGGCGCCGAGCACATTGGTTTCCATGTCGTCGATGAAAAGGCAGGATCCGGGCTCTCCTCCCGCGCGGGCCGCGCAGGCTTCGAAAATCGCCCGTTCTGGCTTCATGAGGCCGAGATCGCAGGAGAGGAGAACATCGTCGAAGAGGGAATACCAGTCCTTTCCGTCCAAGAATCGGGCTGGGCCTTCGAGCCGCTTCTTGCCTTCGAAATTCATGTTGGACAGGATGAGGAGCTTGAAGCCCCGATCCTTGAGATCCCGCACGATAGCTATGGTCTCGCGGTTGATCGTGAACCAGCTGTCCATGTCCACGGTCGCTATCCAGGCGAGATCCGCGTCGCTCAAAATCCTGCCGTAGCGGGCGCCCAGGCGGCTCCAATAGGCTCGCGCGTCTTCCGTTCCCCGGTCGTACTCGCGGCGTTCGGCATGGTAGGCCTTTTCGAACTCGGCCGTTTCCGCGCCGAAGAAGGCGGCCATGCGCCCCAGAAGGGCGCGGTTCTGCTCCAAGGTGATCACCCCGCCACAGTCGAAGACAATCGTCTGGATTCCCTTTTCCACTTGTGGTTCATCCTTTCGCGGCCTATGCCCGGGCGCGCAGCGGGGCGCATGGCCCAAGGCTTCACGGCGCCGGGGCGAATCGCAGGGCGGTATCGAAGATGGGGTCGGCCCCGGCTGAATAATCATCGAAGCCGATAGCCGCGAGCTTTCCCGGTGCTGGCTCCAAAACGCCCCGTTCTGGGTGTATGCCCGCGAAGTCGTCGTAGCGCCATAGCCGGGTGGATTTGCCCACTAAAATGCCCGATCTCGGGAGGAGGAACCGGGTCATCTCCCCATAGTGCCGCAGAGGCTCGATGAGGGGCTCCCCCACCAGGATCGCCCTGCCCGGTGCCGTTTCCGATGCCCCGCATGCCGCTAAAAGGTCGGCCGCATTCTGCATAGCCGAAGAGTACGTCGCCGGCCCCACGAGGACGACTACCCCGCCTGCGGTTTTCGAGACAGCCTTGTTTCGCAGGCTCCGGGCGAAGGAATAGCCGGGGCGCGAATCTCCTCCCGAGTTATATCGCAAGTCGACAATGATGCCTTTCGGGCCGGAGTCGGAGCCGGCATCGGCCAGCTTTCCGAGGATCTCGTCAAAGAAAGGGCCTGCGCCGGAATCGCAGTCGTCATATCGAATATAGAGCAGATCGTCTCTTCCGGGCGGGGATCCCATCCATCGGGACTCGTTAGGCCGGGATCTCGTAAAGTGACGGCTTTCCTGGGGCACAGCCTGGAGCACCGTCTTCCATTCTACGGAATTCGATGGCTGGGCGGCGAGGACGAGTTCCTCCAGGACGCCTTCATCATTTTCCAAGCTCACGCGCAGTGTGCCGTCGGCCTCCGTCAAGCCGAGCCCTGAGTCCAGCCAGGGATCGGAGAAGGCGTCCATGACTTCGGTCCTCACGGCGTGCCCGTAGAGGGCCTGAGCCACGCCACCGGGCTTCAAGGCCGATTCGATACTGAGGCAGGGGCCTGCGAGAGACAGGGCTTCCCCAAGGGCGTATTCGCCGATGCCGACAATCCTCCATCCCAGGTACTGAACGTGGAGAGCGTCTGTGGCGGCGAGCCGGGCTTCCCATGCTCTCTCGTTTTCGAAATCCAGGTTCGAGTCTTTCTTCGGGAAAAAACGGATGATGATGGGATATCGCGTCTCAGGAGAGGCGTTGATCCTCGTGTGCCCATCTCCCACGACGGCAAGAACGCGCATGATCCCTGTTATCGCCACTGAAGCCAGGTTTCGCGAAGGACCGTGGCTGTCGCTGGCCTCTGCGAGCTCGGTGCGCAGCTCGCCCAGGGACGCTTCGAAGGCCGATCTCGTCGTCGGGTCGTGCGTGAACTTGGGATGGCCAGCCATGCCTTCCTCGAGGGCTTCCAGATCCTCGAGCCATTCGGAAAGGCTGAGCTTTGACGCTTCCTCGGGGATAGATCTCCATCCCATGAGATTGGAACAGGAAAGTACCAGCACTCCGCAGAGACATAGGATAAGGCTCGGTGCGAGACGCCCATGCCATCTAGCGCTTTTCCGAAGCCCGGACTCGTTCCTAGCCACGGTCTCGATCCCCTTTCACCAGCGCGGCGGCGCAGAGTCGGTACAGGATTTCCGGCAGTTCTCGGAAGGCGTAGTCCGCGTTCACTCGCTCGCCCGCCTGATGGTATTCCCGTCCCCAGGGCCCCAGGTTGAGTACCGGGCAGCCGAGGGCGAGCCCGGCGCTTTCATCGCTCGAGGAGTCGGCCACAGGGCTCTGGGTTCGGACGAAGCTCCGTTCCCCGGCTCCCTCGGCTGGCGATAGGAGGCTCATATCCGATATGCCGGGAAAGAAAGGCCTGATGCGTAACGGCTTGTTGCCTTCCTGGGCATAGGACGAAAGTACGGCCCGGATCTTGGAGATGAAGGCGGCGTGCCTCGATCCGTCCAGTTCAGCCCTGGCGTAGTAGGGGGGTGCGAATCCAGCCACGGCAGCAGGACCTTCTATCCCCGTGAAAGGGAGCAGTTCATCGAGGATGTCCATGGTCTGGAGGACCTTGTCCTCAGGATGGAGCGAGGCAGCCCTCTTTCGCGCTCTTGACAAGGCCTGGCCCCGGCCCGCTTCCGATCCGCCTTCCGTTCTCTGGTCGGCCTCGGCTTCTCCGGATTTCCTGCCCCGTACTTCGCGCCATCCTCTCTCGGCCAGCTCGAGGAACTCGTCGAAAAGCAAGGACCGGGGAGCCGATATCCGGGGCGTGAAATGGCCAGAAATCATGCGGGAGTATGTAGAAGCGCGTTCGCGCAAGATCGACACTGCCCTGTCCATGGCATCGGCCGCGAGCCTGGACACCTCGTCGAGAATGGATTCTGGCGGAGTCTCCTGGCTCAGCGCGTTGAGGGCGCAGAAGACCGTCCGGGGCATGGTGACATCGTAGCTCTCCCGGTTTTCCCGCATGTAGAGAATGGTTGGGGGAGCTGGGCGTTCGCCCGGGTTGGCGTGGCGCTCCTTGAAGGCTTCTGGATCGCATTCCAGGGCTCGGGCGAACTCGGCTGCCATGAGCGCGGGATTGATCCCTTCGAAAGGAGAGCCGGCATGGGCGCTCTTGCCCAGGAAATAGACGAAGGGCAGGGTCTTGCCGACCGAGCCGGTGAACAGGGCGCGTCCGAGTTCGCCCGAGCCCTGGTCCACGGCGGCGTCCAGGTTGAATACTGCCGCGATTTCCATGCGCCTCTCGGCCATGAGGGCCTGGAGCCTTGGAAGAGCCGCCTTCATGCCCAGGCTGGAGCCTTCCTCGTCGGCCACTGCCATGAAGAGCATGCTGCCGTCCCTGGCTTTTCCCGAGGCGAAGCGCGAGAGGACGGCGATGCCGGCGGCAAGTCCGCTTTTCATGTCCAGGAGCCCGCGGCCGGGGAGGAACTCCCCTGATTCCAGGTCGGCCTTGAGTCGGGATATGGACGCATCCCTGGCCGCGCCAGGGAAAGAGGCATCGTCCGCCTTGCGCTCGAGCCCCTCCAGGTCAGCCTTCAACCGCTCGCAAAGAGCCTCGGGATCGAAGGCAAGGGGCTCGAGCGAACCGTACGCGGCGGTCTGGACGACGTCGTAGTGACCGGTGAGAACCACGCACGCCTTTCCCTTTCCCCTGGCCAAGGCGAAGAGGTTGCTTCGTCCGACCGGGTCTCCCGGAATGGGATCCAGGAAGAGATCGCGGGGATGTTCCTCGAAATAGGGCATGGCGGCGAGAATGGATCGGAGAAAGGCCGGGAACGCCTTTTCTCCGGGGCTTCCCGTCACGCTCGCGGCCTTGGTCATGGCTATCGCCAGGGCCCTGGCATCGGCCAGGGGCGGAGTGTCCTGCATGGAGGCCTGCCTTTTCTCCCTACGCGAGCAGCTTCTTGATGATTTCCAGATTCCTCGGGTTGACCGTCTGGGAGCCCTCCGAGCTGTAGCTGTACTCGAGGAGATCCTGGTGCAGGGCGGCCGCCTTGTGCCTCACCAGCTTCATGGTCGAGTTCACCGTCCCGTCCTTTTCGCTGAAAGGCGTCTCGAGGATCTGGAAGGTGGCGGGTATCCAGGCGTTTTGCACTTTCTTAGCCTTGGGATCGGTTTTGAAGGCGTAGAATTCTTTCTGGAGGGCGGCGAGCACTTCCTCGGGAGTGCCGAGGCCCTTGGCCGCCGACCATCGCTTGAGCTTGGCGGTATCCAGCGACACGAGGGCGCAAGAGTACTTTTTGTGCTCGCACCATACCATGATCTGGTCGATCAGGTCGGTCGAGGTGGTTATTGCTTCCTCGATCTCCTCGGGGCTGTATTTTTCCCCATCCTCGGCTATGAGGAGGGCCTTGGCCCGGCCTACCACGTAGAGGAATCCGTCCTTGTCCATGTAGCCCAGGTCTCCAGTATAGAGTCTTCCATTCCGGAGGGCTTCGGCCGTGGCTTGAGGATTCTTGTAATAGCCCTTCATCACGTTCTCGCCCACTACCGTCACCTCTCCCATGGTTCCCAGGGGGGCTTCGGTTCCGTCTTCCAGCATGATCTTGCAGTCCACCGAGGGAGCGAGTATGCCGGAGGAGCCGAACTTGTGCCGCTTGGGCGTGTTGGAGGATATGATGGGCGCCGCCTCGGTAAGACCGTAGCCCTGGAACACGGGGCAGCCCAGGGCCGAGAAGAACTCTTGCTGCTTGACGTCGAGGAGGGCTCCTCCGCCCACGCAGAACCGTATGCTGTTTCCGAATACCGATCTTACGATCTTCTTGAACAAGATGAGCCGTGCAAAGTGATAGGGCAGGAAGGTGGCCGCCCGCACGCCAAAGGGCGTGGGATCGAATCCGTTGCCGTTGCGGGCGATGCCCGCCTTGATGCCGGCCTTGAAGATCTTTTCGATGAGGCCGCCCTTTTCCTCCATCGCCGCTATGATTTTCTTCATGAAATTGCCCGAAAGGGAGGGCACGGTGAAGAGGAAGATGGGGTTGGCTTCTTTGAGATTGAGGGGGATGTTGCGCAGAGTGGCTATGCCCCCTCCCCGGGAATCGACGAAATACAGGGCTATGCCGCAGACGAGGGCCGTGTAGATGCCCACCGTGTGGGCGAATGAATGATCCACGGGGAGGATGAGGAGGGTGCGGAAGTGGATGGGGTTGTCGAAGAGCTCCACAGCGTCATGGCAGTTCGACCAGTAATTGAGGTGAGTGAGCATGATGCCCTTGGGATTGCCGGTGGTTCCCGAGGTATAGGATATGGTGACGACGTCGTCTTCCTCGGTCGACTCGGCTATCGTATCCAGCTTGGCCGACAAATCCGATCCCGGCTTTTCCAGGAGAGCCTTGCCTTCTGCCATCGCCTGGCTGAAACTGATAACGCGCTCCCTACGTACACCACGCTTCTCGGCCGTTTCCCACGCCCATTCGATATCCTCGTCCAGGTAGATGACGATAATCGAATCGAGTTCGACGTTCGCGAAGGAGCTGAGCACCTTGTCCAGCTGATTGTGCGTGGTCAGGACGCCCTTGGCTCCCGAATGATTGAGCCTGAAGGGTATCTCCTCGGCGAGGAGCTTTATGGAAAGGGGCACGGACACGAGTCCGGCGCAGATGAGGCCGAACTCCCCGCAGATCCACTCGGGGCTTCCTTCGGCTATGACGGCGAAAGCGTCTTGCTTGGCGTAGCCTCTGGACACCAGCCAGGCGCCGAAGGTGCGCGCTTTTTCTCTCGCTTGAGAAAAGGTGGTGGCGACATAGCCCTGATCGGCCTTCCTGAGCGCGTAGGGGTCGTCTTTCCATTGGACGGAGGCCTCGTCCAGCATCCTCAATACCGTTCGCTTCATCGCTCGCTCCTCTTCCGCGCATCGGACCAATGCGCCGCGGCACATCAGGATACCATGGTCAGCTCTGACAGTCGAGCCGGAATTCCTAAACGAAATTTGGCCGGATGCGGTTGACTTGGCTATGAGTCGGTAATATACAAAATAGATACAGTATTATCGGATCGAATCCGCGGTACTGCGGGATGGCATAACGACCTTTCCAAGCTAGAACTCCAAACCCAGACACCGATCAAGGGGGAACCATGAAACGCTTCGCGCTCATCTTCGCTCTCTTCATGGCGGCCGCCGGAGCCGCCTTCGCCCAGCCGGTCGCGGCATTCGCCTCAAAGCCGGCGCTGCTCACGTCGGTCGGCCAGAGCGCCGATTTCGAGATGATCAAGATCCTCCTCGGACGCAGCAAGATACCCTACACGGCCGATCCCCTGATACGGGCCGACAAGCTGGACGCCTCCAGTCCCACCCTCGTCCTCGTCGTTGGCGCGAGCTCCAAGGGTTTGGGAGCCGCGGGCATAAGCGCGGAAGCCGAACTCGAGCGTACCAAGGCTCTTCTCAAGCGCGCCAAAGAACTCAAGCTGACCGTGATCTTCCTCCATGTAGGCGGGGCTTCGCGCCGGGGCGCCATGTCGGACAGCTTCATCGAGCCCTGCGTTGCCGCATCGGACTTGGCTATCATCGTGCAGGCGGCCGACGAGGACGGATTTCTCACCAAGCTCACCGCAAAGGCTGGCATAGCCCTCATCAAGGTGGACAGGGTTTCCTCAGTAGGCGTCCCTCTCGCGGCGGCCTTCAAGTGAGAAAGGGGCTTCCGGGCCTTGTTCTTTCGGCTTTTTTCGAAGGAGACTAGGATGCGAAAACGACTGGCTTTGCTTTCATTGATCGTCGTCCTCGCCGTCGCGGCCTGGGCGCAATCCTCCGCCCCGACACCGGCATCCGACAGGCACGGCCTCAATACCATCGCACACGACTACCGGCCTTCCGCCGCGCTCTCGGGTGTGGGCTGGCTTTCTGACTACTATCCTGGACTCCTTGGCACCCCTGGCGACAGCAGGGTGTACTACTTCCAGGGCAAAAAGCCAGGCGGTACCCTCTTCGTGGGCGGAGGCACCCATTCCAACGAGATAGCCGGCATCATGGCGGCTGTCCTCATGGTGGAAAACCTCGAAGTCGAAGCGGGCAGGGTGATCGTCGTGCCCAATCTCAACAACTCCGGGGTGAGCCACCTGGACAAGGAACCCGGCATCCCCGACTACACCATCCGCGGGCCAGCATGGATAGCCCTGGACACCCCGAGCGGAAAGCGCTATTTCAAGTACGGCTCCCGTTGCACCCATCCGGCGCACCAAGGCCTCCCCGATCCCACGGGAGGTTATGTGCATCCAGAGAGCTCAGAGGCCCCGCTCGCCGGCTGGGAATTCAGGAACCTCAACCGGGCCTATCCGGGCAGGGAGGATTCCGGTTTGACCCAGAAGATAGCCCTGGCCGTCATGCTCCTCCTCAAGAGGGAGAAGGTGGACGTAGCCTTCGACTACCACGAGGCCGATATCGGGGGAAGACTGGCCAACATGGTCGTAGCTCACCCGAAGAACATCGGCATAGCGGCGGCCGCAGTCCTCGACGTGGAGCTCGACCACGGGCTCGCCCTCAAGCTGGAGCCATCGAATCTGGAGTTCAGGGGGCTTTCCCACAGGGAGTGGGGCGCTTCCACCCAGGCGGCCGCATTCCTTGTGGAAACCCCCCATCCGGCCATGGGGGCGGACGCGGCCTGGGATACCGACGTGGTCAACGATCCCCGGAGCCCCCTGGGCGTGCGCGTAGCTACCCATCTGGCTGTCACCCAGGCCGTGGTGAACGTGTTTTCCGATACTTATCCCGAGCGGGCCATCCTATTCACCGGCCTGCCCACCTATGAGAACCTCGTAGCCCGAGGTCTCGGTCCCTATCTGAAGTGAGCGCCCTCCGGCCCGAAGGGGCTGGCAGCCGCGCATGCGCATAGCGGCGCTTCGGGCGCCGCCAAATGTATCTTAGGAGGAATGCCATGGGAGCGAAGATGAAGAGGATTTCGCTGGCGCTTGCCATCCTGCTCGTCTTGAACGGGATGGGGATTGTCTACGCGCAGAAACCGGCCACCATCATCCCGGAGGTCTCGGCCAAAACGGGAATGGTAGCCGCCGCCCATCCCCTGTCGGCCCAGGTGGGTCTTGAAATACTCAAGGCGGGCGGCAACGCCATAGACGCCGCCGTGGCCACCGCCTTTGCGAACGGCGTCGTGGAGCCCAACGCCAACGGAATCGGAGGCGAAGGATATATCGTCATCTATCTCAAGGGGCAGAACAAGGCTACATCCATAGACTACCGCAGCCGGGCTTCCTTCACTCCCGCCAATCCTGGAGAAAAATGGCCCGCCAGCGGCCACAGGAGCGTGGCGGTCCCCGGCACCGTGGCCGGCCTTTCGCTCGCCCTGCAGAAATACGGAACCATGAGCCTGGCCCAGGTGATCGAACCCGCGGCCAAGCTCGCCGAGGAAGGCTTTGTCGTGAGCCCCACCCTCGCGGGAACCATTTCGGACAATTTCAAGAAGGCGATGGAGAATCCTGCCCTCATGTCGATCATCGCCCCCACCGGCCTGCCTCTGGAAGCCGGAGATGTCTACAAGAACCCTGATCTCGCGAAGACTCTGCGCCTCATCGCCAAGGAAGGCCCCGACGCCTTCTACAAGGGCGAAATCGCCAAGGCGATAGACGCCGACATGAAAGCCCACAATGGGCTCATAGACTACAACGACCTGGCATTCTACAAGGCCATCGAGCGCGAGCCGGCCATGGGCAAGTACCGAGGCTACGATATCGTCTCAGCCCCCGCGCCCGTGGGAGGCTTCCTCCTCATCGAGTCCCTCAATATGCTCGAGAACTACAATCTCAAGTTCCTCGGCTTCGATTCGGCCATGAAGCTCCACCTCTTCGCCGAGGTGCTGGCCAGGGCTTTCGACGACTACTACGACGTCCTCGGCGACCCGGACTACGTGGACGTTCCCATGGGCATCCTCACATCCCAGGCCTACGCGGACGCCAAGGCCAAGTCGATCAAACTCGACGCCATGACCACCAGCTACGAGAAGATCTATCCGGACAGCCAGCACTGGAGCACTACCCACATGTCCGTGGTGGACAAGGACGGTAACGTCGTAGCCCTCACCCAGACCCTCTCCAGCTTCTTCGGGGCGGCCGTGGCCGTGCCCGGCACCGGCATCATCCTCAACAACGAGATGGGCAACTTCAACGGCAAGTCCGGAACCTCGGCCTATGCCCCCGGCAAGCGTATGAATACCACCATCGCGCCCACTCTGATCATGAAGGATGGCCAGTCCTTCGCCACCCTGGGCACTCCTGGCGCAATGCGCATCATCCCTACACTCACCCAGATAGTCACCAACCTCATCGACTTCGGCATGGGAATCCAGGAGGCCATCGAGGCTCCGCGCATGTACTGCACCTATCTCCAGGGCCCCGGCAAGACAACGATGGAGCTGGAAGGCCCCCTGTTCTCCGCAAAGACGAGCGAGGACCTGAAGCTCCTCGGGTACAAGCTCAAGAGCTACGACAAGCGCGACCTCTATTTCGGAGGCGTCCAGGGCATCATCATAAAGGACGGAGTGCTCTACGGCGGAGCCGATCCCCGCAGGGACGGAGCCGTTTTCGGATACTAGGCGGAGATCATAGGAATGAACCGGAGCGGCCGTTCGGCCGTTCCGGACAAGCGGGCGGTGCTGGATGCGAACGTTGAAGGTTTTTTGGATAGCTGCGGCCTGCGCCGCCGCGATGAGTCTTTCCTCGACCTGGGCTCAACAAAGGCCGGCTCCCGGCGCGGCCTTCGCGGCCGCATTGGCCGAGCAGAGGCCGCGCCAGGAGGGCTCGAGGATCGGCGCTCTTTCCGATTACCTGCCCGCTCTAGCCGGCACCGAAGCCGATAGCCCCGTCTACTTCATCGACCCCCTTGAGCCCAGGCTCGGGGCGCCCGCCATCCTCATACTCGGCGGAACCCACGGCGACGAGATTGCCGGCGTGATGGCGGCTTCCCTCTTCGTCTCCTGGGCGCGGCCCAAGGCCTCCAGGCTCATCGTCATCCCCAGGGCCAACGCCTCGGCCGCTTCCTATCCCGATCCGGATCGGCCAGGCCCGCCCTTCATATCCATCCAGGGAGCGTCGGGCGAGCGGCGTTTCCGCTACGGATCGCGGTTCACTTCCCTGCAGGCGGAAATCTTGCCCGATCCCGA
>DATCUA010000067.1:0-6456 GCA_036567645.1 Rectinemataceae bacterium
GGAGAGGATGAGGGATGCGTCGATATCGGGGGCGGGGAAGGGCGGGCGGCCGGAGGCGGCGAAGGCTCTCAGGCCGGCTGGGCAGAGGGGTATCTGGGGAGGGCCTGAGCCGTCCGTGTCGCCCTCCTCGGCGAGGGGGTAGAGCCGGGCAGTCTGGAGGGCCGAGGCGATCCTTCCGAAATCGAGGAGCCCCTCCCTTTCGGTGGAAACCCGGGCAGAAAAGTCCAAGAGCTCCCGCTTGCCGAGAATCTCGTCCAGGCTCCGCGCGCCCAATCCGGCCAGTATGGCCCTGACGTCCTCGGCCAGGAATCCGAAATACGCGGCGAGGTGCTCGGGCTTGCCCGCGAACTTCGACCGCAATGCCGGATCCTGGGTGGCTATGCCGACGGGGCAGCGATCCAGATTGCATTGTCCGCAAGCGATACAGCCCATGGATACGAGGGCCGCCGTTCCGAAGGAGAACTCCCTAGCGCCCAGGATGGCGGCGATGACTACATCGCGGGCCGTCCTCAATCTCCCGTCCACCTGCACCACTACATCGAAGTCCAACCCGTTCATCGCCAGAACCTGCCTGATCTCGGGCAGGGCGGCTTCCCAGGCGTTGCCCGCATAATCGAGAGATGAAAGGGGAGCCGCGCCCGTGCCCCCGTCTCCCGAGGACACGACTACGCAATGGGCCCCCGCCTTGACCACACCTGCCGCCACTGCCCCTATGCCTGCCTGGGCCCCGAGTTTGACCGCTATCCGCGCTTCGGGATTCAGGCAACGGAGATCGTGCACCAGCTGGGCCAGGTCCTCTATCGAATAGATATCGTGGTGAGGCGGCGGGCTCACGAGGCTCCTACCCGGGGCGGAGTGCCTGAGCTTGGCTATGTAGGCGTCCACCTTGGCGCCGGGAAGCTGGCCGCCTTCGCCCGGCTTGGCTCCCTGGGCGATCTTTATCTGAAGCTCCAGGGCCTGGGCTGCGTAGGAGGCGGTGACGCCGAAGCGTCCCGAGGCTATTTGGCGTGAAGCGCTCCGCGAATCAAGTCCCTGCCCGGCATAGGCGTTGCGCTCCTCGTCCTCTCCTCCCTCGCCCGAATCGCTCCAGGCGCCGACGGAATTGGCCCCGGCGGCGAGAGCCTCGTGGGCTTCCGGGCTGATGGCTCCGCAGGACATGGCTGCCACGGAAAATCGGGACACGATGCCGCTCGCGGGCTCCACGTCCTCCAAAGGAATGGCTGCCCCTGGCTTGAGGCCGAAGAGGTCGCGGAAGGCGAAGGGCTGGCGGGAGGGATCGTCCATACCTTCTGAGAAGGCGCGCCATGAGCGCGGGTCGCGGTCGCGGACGGCTCGGGTGAGGAGGGCGGCGAGCCCGGGGGGCCAGGGGAGCTCGCGGATCTTCGCTTGCTCGGAGTCGGCGTTTCCGAAGGCGCGCCTATGGGAGGCGAGGACGTCTTCCTCGATTTCGCCCAGGCCTATGCCCCCGAATCGGCTCGGCATATTCCCGAAATAGTCCTTCGACAGCTCCTCCGAGATGCCCATGGCCTCGAAGAGCCGCGCGCCCCTGTAGGAGGATATGGTCGATATGCCGAGCTTGGAGAGGATCTTGAGCAGGCCCTTCTTGACCGCTTCCACGTATCGGTCGGCGGCGGCGGCCAGGACCGGGCGCTCGGTTTCTCCGCCCAGCATGGAAGGCATGCGCTCGAAGACCATCCAGGGATTGACCCCCGAGGCTCCGCAGCCCAGGAGGACGGCTATGTGATGGATCTCCCTCGCTTCCCCCGTTTCAACCACGAGGCCGGCCAGATGGCGTTTGCGCGCCGCAACGAGCCTCACGTGGACGGATGAGACGGCGAGGAGGGCGGGGATGGCGACATGGTCGGCATCCACTCCGCGGTCGCTCAGGACGATGAGGCTCGCCCCCTCGTCCACCCTGCGTTCCGCCTCTTCGCCGAGCCTTTCCAGGGCGGCCCGGAGCCGGGAGCCATTCGGCTTCGCTTCGGCGCGCTCCAGAGGGAAGAGCATGGATACGACGGCGACCGGGAAATCCTCCAGCTTTGAGTCTTTGAGGCGCCTCATGTCCTCGTTCGAGAGCAGGGGATGGAGGAGCTTGAGTTGCCTGCAGTGGGAGGGGCCCTCGTCCAGGAGGTTCTTCTCCTTGCCTATGTAGTTTTCCAGGGACATGACGAGGTTTTCCCTCAATGGGTCTATGGGCGGGTTGGTGACCTGGGCGAAGAGCTGCCGGAAATGGGAATAGAGGAGGACAGGGGATCTCGAGAGGGCCGCGGGGGGCTTGCGGCTTCCCATGGCGGAAACGGCTTCCTGCCCCGCGAGGAGCATGGGGCGCAAGACCTTGTCCGTTTCGGCATCGTAGCCGAAATACCGCGCGAGCCGCTCGGTCTCCTCGGCAGCCGGGCTCCCGGCTCGATGCGCCGGTGGCTCCGTGCCCGAAAAAAGGCCGCGCAACTCGATGCGGCTCTTTTCCATCCACCGGCGGTACGGCTTGGATCGGGCGATCTTGGACTTGATCTCTCTGTCCCTCAGCATCCTCCCCCGCTCGAGGTCCAGGATGAGCATCCTGCCGGGCTTGAGCATGCCCTTCTCCTGGATCTCCGCCTCATCCAGCCGGAGCACGCCGGCCTCGCTCGCCCCGACGAAGCGGCCCGAGCGCGAAAGGGCGTAGCGGAAAGGCCGTAGGCCATTGCGATCCAGGGCCGCGCCCACCCTGAGGCCGTCGGTGAAGGTCATGGCGGCCGGGCCGTCCCAGCTCTCCATGATGGCCGACTCGTATTCGTAGAAGGCCCGCTTGTCCCTCGAAGCCGAAAAATCCGGGCCTTTGGGCTCGGGTACCATCATCATGAAAACGTGCTCGAGAGGCCTGCCCGCCCTGTGGAGGAGCTCGAAGACATTGTCGAAGATGGCCGAGTCGGAACCGGCTTCGTCAGCTACGGGCACGAGCCGCCCGATGGATTCCCCGAAGGCCGGCGACTCCATGGTCGTCTGCCGGGCGCGCATGGCGGCGATGTTCTTCCTCAGCGTGTTGATCTCCCCGTTGTGGGAGATCATGCGGAAGGGCTGGGCCAGGGGCCAGGAGGGGAAGGTGTTGGTGGAATACCTCTGGTGGACGATAGCGAAGGCGCTTTCGAAATCCTCCCGATCGAGGTCCGGATAGAAGGAGGCGAACTGGGTGGCTACGAACATGCCCTTGTAGACGATCGTGCGAGAGGACATCGAGGGGATGTAGAAATCGTCCATCGAAAAGCCTGCCCGCCTCGCTTCCTGCTCGATCGCCCTGCGCAGGAGGAAGAGGGCGAGCTCGAGCCTCTCCCCGCCGCAGGATGCGGCATCGGCTTTCCGGAGCGCGAAGGCGGCCTGCCATATCCTGGGAAGGGTTTTTTCCGCTTTGGCGCCGAGTACTTGGGGGAGGACGGGGACTTCCCTCCAGCCGAGAAGCTCGAAGCCGTCGCCTGAAGCGACAGCGGCTACGATGGCCTTCGCGCGGAGGAAGGATTCCGGCTTGGTCGGAAGGAAGAAAACACCAATCCCGTATTCGGCTACTTCGGCGCCCAATCCGAATTCCCGCCGGAAGAAGCGATCCGGAACGCGGCAGAGCAACCCCGCTCCGTCTCCCGTCTTCCTATCCCCGCCCACGGCGCCACGGTGCTCCATGTTTCGCAACACTTCCAAGGCGTCCGTGACGATGCGGTGACTCGGCCTGCCCGAGAGTTCGGCGACGATGCCAAGGCCGCAGGAGTCCTTGTCGTCGGCCGGATCCCAGAGGCCTTGGGCGCTGGCCGGATATTTATTCTCTCGCGATGAATAATTATCTGTTTTCGCGCTATGCATTGTACTTGCGGATAGTAACAGCGCCGAAAGGCGAGCGCAAGCCCGGGCCGGAAGATTTTTCTTGACAGGGACGAGGCCGGGATCGAGAATCGGTGTACCGAATATGAATGAGCAGAGAATCGAATCCAGTCCAGGCGCCTGCATGGGGTTGCTCGCGTGAAGCCGGGTTTCCGCGCAGGGGCGAGGGTTCCCCGAAGCCTCGCCGAGCCGCGGATCCGTCCGGGGGTGGTGGGCCTTTTCAGGTTCATAGCTCCCGCGTACATGAAGGCGGTCCTGGGATTCGACTCCCTGGAAATGAGGCATCCGGAGCGCGTCGTCAGGGCCTATGAGGCTTTTTTCAAGCGCGAATCCAGGCTCCTCATAGCCTTTCGCCATCCCTACGGGGACGAGGCCCAGGTAGTAGCCTATCTGGTGGGCAAGATGGTGGGCAGGGCCGCCGCGGCCATGGGTGTGCCCCTTCCCCGCACGCCCCACGCCATATTCGTGCACGGATACGAGGTGCCGCTCTGGGGCGGTCCCCTCGAGCGCTGGCTTCTGCCCCGCGTGGGGGCCTTGCCCGTCTACCACGCCAAGATGAATCGGGACAGCATGGCCCGGATCAGGGCTGCCATGAAGGACGGGGAGTATCCCCTGGCCTTGGCGCCGGAAGGCCAGGTTTCCTACACGAGCGAGGCGCTTCCCCGCATAGAATCGGGAGCGGCGCGCATCTGCGCATGGTGCGTCGAGGATCTGGCTCGCGAAGGGCGGAATGAGAGGGTAGAGATCCTGCCCATTTCCATCCATCACCACTGGGGCCAGGATGCGGAAGCCGGGCTGGACAAGCTCATCGCGAGAATGGAGGCCGAGTGCGGCTTAGCCAGCCCGGGCGCGGCCGCGCCCCCTGCCCGGGGCTCTTCCTTCCCCGAACGCCATACCCGCCTCCTCGCTCTGGCCGACAGGATACTCGGACTCGCCGAGCGCCACTACTCGCTGATGTACGGATTCTCTTTGCCGGAACCTGGAAACCCGGGCCGCCGGCGGCGCTTGGAATGCCTGATGGAAGCCGCCCTGGCGACGGCCGAGAAGGCCCTGGGGCTGGTTCCCGAGGGAGACCGGATCCAGAGAGTCTACGCCATCCGGCAGGTGTGCTGGGACAGGATGTTCCCAGCCGAGCTGGCCGGGCAGTGCGCCCTCTCTCCCCTCGAGCGCGCTCTGGCGGATAGGGCCGCAGGGGAGGCATGGTACGCTTCCCGCCACATGGAGTTCGTGGACCTCGCCTGGTATCTGGATTTCGAGCGCCTCGAGATCGGCGATCCTCTGGAACTCTACATCGAGGCGGCACAGAATTGCTTCGATCTCATATCGAGGCTTTCGGGCGGCAATATCTCGGACAGGGCGAGCGTAAGGGGCAAGAAAGCCCTTCTTTCCATCGGCGAGCCCATAGACGCTTCGCGCACGATCTCCGAATCCGGATCGGGTAGGAAGGCGGCGGTAGCCGAACTGACGGGCCAGCTCGCCCGAGCCTTTCTGGATCTGGCGGAAGAGCATAGGGCGGAGAGGAGAGCCGGATTCCAGGCCCGCCAGCCTTGACAGGCTGCGCCCTTGGGCGAAGAATCCCCAGCCATGGAATCTCGACCCGCATCGGGCAAGCTGGCACGCTTTCTCGGCTATTACCGCCCCCATCTCCGCCTTTTCGCCCTGGATCTCGCGTGCGCCTTCGCCATAGCCCTCATCGACCTCTCCTTTCCGATCCTCTCGCGCTATTCGCTTCAGCGGCTCATACCTGAGAAGGCCTGGGGCATCTTCGCCCTGCTCGTGGGCGCATGCGGCCTCGGCTTCATCCTGCGCGGCTTCCTCCACTACGTCGTCACCTACTGGGGCCACACCCTGGGCGTGCGCATGGAGACGGACATCAGGCGCGACCTCTTCGTCCATCTGCAGAAGCTCTCCTTCAGCTTCTACGACCGCACGAGGACGGGCCATCTCATGTCCCGGGTGGTGAGCGACCTCTTCGAGATTGTCGAGCTGGCCCACCACGGGCCGGAGGATCTCTTCATCTCCATCATCACCCTCGTCGGCTCCTTCATCGCCATGAGCTTCATCTGGTGGCCGCTCGCCCTGGTCCTGGCTTTCTTCGTGCCGGCCATCGTGCTCTTCACAGCCCGCAGGCGGGTCATCCTGGCCAAGGCCGCCATCGAAGTGAAGAAGAAGACGGCGGGCATCAACGCCAACCTGGAGAGCTCGATAGCGGGGGTGCGCGAGACCAAGGCCTTCGCCAACGAGGAATACGAGGTGGAGAAGTTCGTCGAGGGCAACGGGCGCTACCGAGCGGCGCGGGGGGAGTACTACCGCGCCATGGGGATCTTCCACGGGGGCATGGAGTTCGCCACCTCCATATTGAACATCCTCGTCCTGGGCCTCGGCGGCTATTGGGTGATGCGCGGGAAGATGGACTACGCCGACCTCATAGCCTTCACCATCTACGTCAACACCTTCCTCCAGCCCATCAAGCGCCTCGTGTCGTTCTTCGAACAGTATTCCACGGGCATGGCGGGCTTCGAGCGTTTCGTAGAGCTGATGGCCGTCGAGCCAGAGATCGTCGACAGGCCGGGAGCCCGGGAGCTCTCCCTCGTGCAGGGGAGGATAGAG
>DATCUA010000068.1:0-4741 GCA_036567645.1 Rectinemataceae bacterium
AGCATGGCGCCCGCCGCTAGGGGGAGGGAAAAGGAATACCGCCCCGTCTTCCACCGGTAGAGGGTTTCGATGTCGCGCTCGGCGGGTATTTCGGGGAAGCTGCCGTAGTCTACGTCCAGCATCTGGGCGAGGCTGACGGCATATATTTCCCGGCCACAGTAGGCTGCGAGGGCGGGCGGCAAGCCTGGGGAGGAGAGGAGCGTGAATGCGAGGAAAAAGGCGGCGTCCCCGGCGCAGATGCCCATGGACTCCCCGTAGTGGTAGGCGTCGGCCAGTCCGCGCGCATGCGCTTCGCCGCGGTATTGCCAGAAGATCGAGCTCATGCCGCGCCTGAGCCTGTCGCGATCCATGATGTCGTCGTGGATGAGGAATCCCGACTGCAGGAGTTCCATGGCCGCGCCGACTATCACGGCCTCATCGCTCCGTTCGGCGCCTGCGGCTTCCTGGCCGAGGAAAACGAGCCCGCCGCGGATCATCTTGCCGCCGCGAACGAAAGCCGAAAGCCGCCGCGGAACATCCCCGCCCCAGGGATCGAGGAAGGCGAATTCAGCCGATGCTTCAGCAAGGCGCGATTCCAGGAAGGAACGCAGCTCGGATGCCCTGGCGATGAAGTAGTCCATGCCCATGTCAGTCTCCTTTCCCGGTGTCATGAAGGGCTCCTGTCGAGGATCCGGCGGGCGAAGCCGGGGGCAAGAACATGGTGAACACCGAACCCTCAGCTTCCCAGCTCTCCGCCTCGACCCTGCCTCCATGGGCCATGGCTATGTGCTTGACGATGGCTAGCCCCAGGCCCGTGCCCCCTTTGGACCTGGATCTCGCCTTGTCCACCCTGTAGAAGCGCTCGAATATCCTAGGCAGGTCGGCAGCGGGAATGCCCGGCCCCCTGTCCTCCACCGAGACCTCGAGATCGCCCGAATCCCCGATTCCGGCCTTCACTCGTATAGGCTCTCCCTCTCCCGAATACTGGATGGCGTTTCCCACGAGGTTGACGAGAGCTTGGACGAAGAGCCCCGGATTTATCTCCCATTCTAGATCGGTCGGGCAGTCAATCAGAAGAGTCTGGCTCTTCCTGTCTGCCCCGTCTTCCAGGATCTCCGCGGCTTCGGAGATGAGAGGCAGTATTTTCTCTCTTCTTGTCTCGAGGCGCCCCGTATTCTGCTCGAGCCGGGCGAGGCTGAGCAGATCGTCGACGAGGTTTTCCATCCTCGAAGCGTTGCGGTTTATGATCGACGCGAACCTGCGCATCTGTTCTGCGTCTTCTAGGGCGCCTCCGAGAAGATTTTCGGAGAATCCTTTGATTATCTGGATGGGCGTACGGAGTTCGTGGGACACGTTGGCGACAAAATCCTTACGGACAGTCTCCAGCCGACGGATCCTGGTCACATCGGCCAGGAGGAGGACTATATCAGCATGCCGAGAGTCGGAATCCTGGATGCCGTCGGGGGAGGGCGGGCCATACGGGCGGGCAGATGCGAGATAGACGCTCTCGGTCCCACCCGCGTGGAAGCGGATCTCGGCTTCCGCCGATTCACCGCTTTCGCCGACCCTGGCCGCGAGGCGCTCTAACTCCTGGGATCTTGTGGCCTTCAATATGCCCGGGCCGGGAAGGGGGATCCTGGGGCCGTGCCACTCCAGACCGAAAAGCTCCCTGGCCTTGGCGTTCGCGAGCCTGATTCCAAGAGAGGAATCGATGACCAGGAGGGCTTCGGTCATCGCCTCGATGATCGCGCCGAGTTCGTTTTCTCCGGCTTCGGCCTTGGCTATGCGCTCGGAGAGTTCAGCAGCCATGGACGCGAGGGCTCCTGCGAGGATTTCCAGCTCCCTCGTTCCTGCCAAGTCCGGTTTGGCGACGAGTCTGCCGAGATATTCCGCCTCGGCGGGCAGGTTCGCACCGCCAGCCTGCTTATTCTTCAAGGCTAGGGCAGCTGAAGCTAGTGTCCCGAGGGGCCGGGCTATCCGTGAGGCTATGCTGGATGCAACGATGAGAGCGAGGGCTGCGGCGAAAAGGGCGAGGAGCCCGAAGACGGCGTACGCGGGCTTAAGTCTGGATCTGAGGCTCGGCAGGTCGGCTGAGACGCGCAAGGCGCCACCAATGCTCGATCCGCCGGACTCGCGGAGGGGAACAGCAGCGTACCTGCGCTCCATGCCGAGGGTATCCGAGACTCTCGTCGCCATTCCTTCTTTTCCCGAAAGCGCGGCGGCTATCTCGGGCCGCGATGCGTGGTTGTCCATCAGGCTCGCCTCTCCTGAGGAGTCGGCAAGCACATCTCCGTTGGCGGCAACCAGGGTGATCCGCAAGCCCGATTCCTTTCCGACTGTCCTGGCCCAGGACTCGGCCGCTTCGGGGCTTTCCGGCGGAAGGGAACCGTAGGATGCGGCTAGAGCCCGAGCTGTTTCCAACAAGCCTGTTTCAGTGGCTGAGCGGTAGGTTGCGCCGAGAATCAGGAAGGAGAAAGCCGAAAAGCTCAGGCAGAGAAAGCCGAGAACGATGAGGAACCGCGCGAGGAGCCTGCGAAAGAGACTGGGCGCTTCCCTCGGTCCGGGCGGTTCCCCTGGACTGGGCGCCTTTCCGAGCTCGGGTCTATTCGGCATCGAAGCTGTATCCCACGCCGCGTACCGTCTTGAGCATCCTGCCCGCAGTGCCGAGCTTGCGGCGCAGGGAGAGCATCTGCACATCCACGGAGCGATCCGTAGAGGGGTAGTCCTTGCCGCGAACGGCGTCGATGATCGCAGAGCGCGAGTATACGCGGCCCGGATTGCGCATGAGGAACTCCAGAAGCGAGAACTCGGTAGCGGTGAGCCCCACATCCCCATCCGAGACGCTGACCTTGTGCCTCGAAGCGTCTAGGGAAAGTTCCCCGGATCTGAGGATCGGGAGGGCTTCGTCTGGGTTTTCGAATTCGGCCGATCGGCGCAGGAGGGAGCGTATCCTGGCGGCAAGAACCTTGGTGCTGAAGGGCTTTACCACATAGTCCAGAGCCCCCAGTTCGAGACCGGCTATCACGTCCGAATCCTCTCCCTTGGCCGATGCCACTATCACCGGAGGCATCCTGCCCGAGCCTCGTGAAGCCCAGAACGCCTTCAGCTTCCTCAGCACATCGAAACCGTCCATCCCGGGTAGCATGAGGTCGAGGACCAGGCAATCAGGATCGGTGGATTCGGCAAGTTCCAAGCCTCTCTCTCCGTCCTCGGCGCAGAGGATATCCCAGCCCTCCCTCGAGAGGGAGTACTGGAGAAGCTCCCGTATTTCAGGATCGTCCTCCACCAGGAGGATGGTAGCCTTGGCCATGGGTTGCAGTATCTCCTTCTAAGGCGCCGAACCCCTGTTGAGCTCGGCGTGCCTGCCCTCCACCATGTATACTACTGCTTCGCAGATATTCGTCACATGGTCGCCGAAGCGCTCGAGGTAACCCGATGTGGTGAGCAGCCTCGCGGCCCTCTGCACGATATCCGGTTGCTCCCTCATCATGCCCAGGGTTTCCTCCACCAGGGCCTTGTGCTCGCCGTCTATGGCGTCGTCCATGGCGGCGGCCGCTTGCGCCGCCGCGGCATCCCAATCCATGTAGGCATTCACGGACAGCCTGAGCATTTCCATCCCGACCGTGGCCATGCGCTCTAGGCGATCCGTCTGCCTGAATGGGGGCTCCCCGGCAAGCTTCTTGGCTGTCTTCGCGAGGTGGACGGCGTAATCTCCGGCTCTCTCGAGATTATACGTCACTTTGAAGATGGTTACGAGCTCCCTCAAATCCCGCGCCACCGGCTGCTGAGTGGCGATGAGGATAGCGGTCTGGTCTTCTATCTCGAGCTGGAGGGCATCCACCACCGCATCATCGGCTTTCACTTCCTTGGCGAGCTGTACGTCCTGGCTCTTGAGGGCGGTCAAGGCTTTGCCGATGCTTTCCTCGACCCGGGCGCCCATTGTCAGGACATCATGCCTGAGCCGATCCATTTCCTCCTGATACGCCATCCGTGTGCTCATGGATACTCCTCTCATCCAAACCGGCCTGAAATGTAGCGTTCCGTCCGCTCATCCTCGGGGTTGAAGAATAGGCTCTTGGTAGGAGCGTACTCCACGAGCTCTCCGAGGAGGAAGAAGGCGGTGGCATCCGAAACGCGGGCCGCCTGCTGCATGTTATGGGTGACGATGACTATAGAGTAGCGTTTCTTCAGCTCGCCCAGAAGGTCCTCGATCTTGGAGGTCGAAATGGGATCGAGGGCGCTCGTGGGTTCGTCCATGAGGACGACCTCGGGCTGGACGGCCAGGGCGCGCGCTATACAGAGGCGTTGCTGTTGGCCTCCCGACAAGGCGAGCGCGCTTCGCTTGAGCTTGTCCTTCACTTCGTCCCAGAGCGCTACCTGCCTGAGCCTGTCTTCCACTAATTCGTCCATGTCCCCGGAAAATCCGTTGATGCGCGCTCCCCAGGCTATGTTCTCGTAGATCGTCTTGGGAAAGGGGTTGGGCTTCTGAAAGACCATTCCCACCCAGCGCCTCACTTCCACGGGATCGACGCTTGGCGCGTAGATATCGGTACCGTGAAAGTACACGCTCCCCTGTGTCCTGGTTCCCGGGATGAGCTCGTTCATGCGGTTCAGGGCCCGCAGGGCGGTGCTCTTGCCGCAGCCCGAGGGGCCTATAACGGCCGTGACGAGGTTTTTCGGTATGCTCATCGTAAGGGAATGGAGGGCGCGGTGCCCATCGCCATACTCCACGGAGAGATCCCGGACTTCCATGACGGGGTGT
>DATCUA010000069.1:0-4900 GCA_036567645.1 Rectinemataceae bacterium
CATCCTCATGCCGTGACATATTTTTGTATTTTGTCACGACAGGAGCATGCTATGTCCATAGTGCTACGATCCGTTTCCTCCTACATACCGGAGAAGAGGATGGATAATGCCGAGGTTTCGTCCATCGTCGACACGACGGACGATTGGATACGCACCCACACGGGGATCGAAGCTAGACATATAGCCGATACCGGGGTCCTAACCAGCGACATGGCAGCCGCTGCGGCCAAAAAAGCCCTGGAAGCTGCCAAAGTGAGCCCGAGGGAGCTCGATCTCATCGTCCTGGCTTCGGCCAGCCCCGACTTCTACGGCTTTCCTGCCCTCGCCTGCATCGTGCAGGACAAGATAGGAGCATATGGATGCCCGGCTTTCGATGTCATCGCCGGATGCACAGGCTTCATCTACGCCCTCGACGTCGCCTCCGCCATGCTCGAGGCGAGGCAGGGCAAGCACGCCCTCGTAGTGGGGGCTGAACAATTGACGCGGATCACGGACTGGAGCGATCGCTCGACTGCTGTCTTGTTCGGCGACGGAGCCGGCGCGGCCGTCCTCTCGAGGATAGACGAGCCTGGGAGAGGTTGCCTCTCATTCATCCTCGGCGCCGAGGGATCGGGGGCCATGGACCTCAGGCTTGAACAGGCGCCCCGCTTAGACGCCTTTAGGCGCGAAACCCCAGTGGAGATGAAGATAAGGATGGATGGAAAGAAAGTGTATGATTTCGCCGTCAAGTCGATAACGGTTCTCATAGAGAGGATCATGCATAAGACGGCGTACAGGCTTGGGGACTTCGCCTGGATCATTCCCCACCAGGCCAATGCCCGCATCGTCCAGGCTGCGGGAAAGCGATTCGGCATACCCCCCGGGAAGTTCTATCTAAATATAGACGAATACGCCAACACCTCCGCCGCGAGCATTCCCATAGCCCTTGCGGAAATGGACGCGAAGGGTCTCCTCAAGCAGGGGGATCTCCTCATGCTCCTAGGATTCGGCTCGGGGCTCACGTACGGCGCGGCAGTGATCCGTTGGTAGGAGGGAATAAAATGAAGCGAAAGATCGCCGTTACAGGTTTGGGAGTCATAAGCCCCCTAGGCAACGAGGTGGAAGGGTTCTGGGCATCCCTGTTGGCTGGGAAATCCGGCGTGGGGCCGGTGACCAAGTTCGATGCCTCAAGTTTGGAGGCGAGAATAGCTGCCGAAGTGCGAGGCTTCGATCCCAGTCTGTGGATGGATAGGAAGGAAGCCAGGAAGATGGCTCTCTTCTCCCAATACGCGGTAGCCGCCGCGGCGCAGGCATGGCAGGATGCACGCCTGGATCCGGACGGCCTTGGGGCCTATGATCCGGAACGGATCGGCATCTGTCTAGGGAACGGCATAGGCGGGCTGGAGATCTTCCAGGAATCCTATGCAAAACTGCTATCTTCTGGGGCTGACCGCATGCCCCCCATGACGGTCCCCATGATGATAGCCAACGAAGCCGCAGCCAACGTAGCCATAAGCCTAGGCGTGCGCGGACCCGCCCTCACCCAGGTTACGGCCTGCGCTTCGGGAACCGATGCCATCGGCATGGCGATAGATCTAATCCGGTCGGGCAGGGCCGACATGGTTCTCGCCGGAGGTTGCGAAGCTGCCGTAACCGCCTTTGCGATGGGCGGTTTCTGCAGGCTCAAGGCTCTGTCCACATCGAGAAACGATGATCCCGAAAAAGCCAGCCGCCCCTTCGACGCGGACAGGGACGGCTTCGTGATCGGAGAGGGCGCAGCCGTCCTCATCCTCGAGGACTACGATGGAGCCCTTCGCCGCGGGGCGAGAGTCTATGCGCTCGCATCGGGCTACGGCTCCACCTGCGACGCCTACCACCTCACAGCGCCCGATCCCTCGGGGATCCAGGGAGCGCGGGCCCTTGGGCTCGCCCTGGAAGATGCCGGGCTGAAAGCCGATGCAGTAGGTTACTACAACGCCCACGGCACTTCCACCCAATTGAACGACTCCATAGAGACCGCGATGGTGAAGCGGGCTTTCGGAGCCCACGCTTCGAGCCTGAGGATAAGTTCGACCAAATCGATGCTCGGCCACGCCTTGGGCGCCGCCGGGGCGCTGGAAGCCTTGATATGCGTCAAGGCCATCGAAACATCCGCCCTTCCGCCGACTATCAATCTGGACAACCCGGACAGGGCCCAGGGCTGCGATCTGGATTACATTCCAAACCGAGCTGTCAACGCTGAAATTGATGCAGCGCTTTCGGCTTCTCTCGGCTTCGGGGGCCACAACGCCGCCCTCGCATTCACGAGAGCATGACACGGGGCGAAGGCGGGAAAGAGGTTGCGCGATCCGGACTGAAGATGCGCCGCTCATGCCGGCGAATGCTCCCGCCCCCGCTTTTTCATTGCCCTTCCCCGCTGTATAGTTGGGGCAGTTCAGCGAAAACGAGGCGATGACATGGTTCCGATTGAGACCTACCTTCCCCACCGAGCCCCATTTCTCTTCGTCGACGATGCAGTGATCGATGCTGGCACGATCAAGGCCTCGCGGCTCTTCAAGCCGGATGAATGGTTTTTCGCCGGGCATTTCCCCCTCTACCCCGTGGTCCCGGGCGTCATCCTCGTGGAGGCTCTAGCCCAGGCTGGTGGCGTCGGGGCCAAGCTTCTCGGGATTACCCATGATTCCATGTTCGTACTGGCTAAAATCCGCCACGCCACCTTCCGCCGCCAGGTTCGGCCTGGGGATCTCATGAGGATGGAGATCGAGAACCTGCGCTCGACATCCTCCGTACTCCACCAGAAAGGTGTCGGGATGGTAGGTGAGGAGATTGCAGTTGAAGCCGAATGGATAGCCATGGCTTCGGGAGTGAAAGGATGATCATACAGCCAATGGTTCGGAACAATATCTGCCTGAACGCCCATCCGGCGGGCTGCGCGGAGGAGACGAGACTCCAGGCGGAACGGGCGCATGCATTCTCGGCTAAGCTCAAGGCTCTAGGGTCTTCAGGCCGTGCGAGGCCCGAGCATGTACTCGTAGTCGGCGCCTCCACAGGTTACGGATTGGCATCGAGGATAGTCGCAGCCTTCGCGTACGGCGCCCCTACTGTGGGGTTCTCCCTTGAACGGGAACCGCAGGAAGGAAAGTCAGGATCCCCGGGGTGGTACGCCAACAGGGCATTCCAAGCCCTGGCAGCGAACCGGGGACTCTCCTGCCCTACCTACAACATAGATGCCTTTTCCGAGCGAGCCAAGGAGCTTGCCGCCCAAGCCGCCCGCGATGCTGGGAAGCCCTATGACCTCGTGATCTATTCGCTCGCCAGCCCCGTGAGGATGGATCCCGTTACGGGCACTGTGTACCGGTCAGTGATAAAGCCCATCGGGAGAGCCTATGCGGGCCTGACAGCCGACGTCTTCACCGGAAAAATACGGGAGTCCAGGGCCGAACCCGCGAATGACACGGAGATAGAGGAAACCGTCAAGGTCATGGGCGGCGAAGATTGGGAACTCTGGATGCGTCACCTCTCCGATGCCGGAGTCCTTGCCCCTGGAGCGCGCACTCTCGCCTACTCCTATGTGGGTCCTCCCCTTTCCTGGCCCATCTATCGCGACGGCACGATAGGCATGGCCAAGAAGGATCTGGAGAGAGCCGCTCGCTCCATATCGTCGTTTCGACCCGACCTGGGCCTCAAGGCCTACATATCGATAAACAAGGCGGTCGTCACGAGGGCCAGCGCCGTCATCCCCGTCATACCCCTCTATGTGTCCACTCTCTTCAAGGTCATGAAGGAGCGGCAGATTCACGAGGATTGCCTCGACCAAGCCCTCAGGCTATTTTCGGAACGCCTCTACGGGACGCGGGATCTGAGATACTCTCTGGATCCGGAAGGGAGGATACGCCTCGACGACCTCGAGATGGGCGAATCCGTCCAGGCTGAAGTGGCTAGCAGAATGCAGAGGATAAACGAGGACAATCTTCGGGATCTCGCCGACATAGATGGCTTCAGGCAGGATTTTCTCAGGGCGCACGGCTTCGAAGTCCCCGGGATCGACTACTCGGCGGAGACCGGGTCCTACCTATGAATATCCTTCTCCTGGAATCGGGAGCCGAATCGGCAACCATACCCAGAGAAGATCGACGCTATCTCCACATCCTCAGCGTGCTCGGTAAAGCCGAGGGGGATAGCATAGAAGCAGGCAGCCCCGACGGAAGAATCGGAAAAGCCACGATCAGGGAGATAGGGGAGAAGGCGATCGTCCTCGACTTCCATGCCGAGGGCTGGGCCGCCCAGCTCCATCCCCTGAGGCTCATTTTGGGCTTTCCCCGCCCCATACAAGCACAGAGGATCGTCAAGGATCTGACCAGTCTTGGCGTAGGTTCCATTTGGTTCGCCTTGACCGAGCTGGGGGAAAAATCGTACGCGCATTCTGGCTTTTTCAAGGGCGAGGGCTGGGCGGCCCATCTGCTGGAAGGAGCAGAGCAGTCGGGGAATCCCCGGTTGCCTGAAGTGCGGAAATTCTGGTCGCTCGGGAAGGCGCTCGACGCCCTGGACGAGGTCCAGGGCCAGGGCGAGGGCGCCAGAATCTGCCTCCATCCCGGAGCGGGAAGCCTATCCTTCGGTTCTTTTCCGGAATTCACGGCTCCGGTCTGCCTCGCTCTCGGATCGGAGCGCGGCTGGACGCGTGAGGAGATAGCCCTCATGTCCGGCAGAGGTTTCTCCATATCCGGCTTCGGTTCACGGATACTGAAAACCGAGACCGCGGCTTGCGCAGCCACTGCCGTAGCCCTGGCGCGCCTCGGCCTCGTCTAGCCGGCCTAGAGGGCGTAGGCCGAGCCATCGGCTTGCCCCTTCGCCCTATAATCCGAGCAGCCGTTTCAACTCCCGTACATCCTCGGCGAAACTCGAGCAGGCGAGCCTCAAGGGT
>DATCUA010000070.1:0-7072 GCA_036567645.1 Rectinemataceae bacterium
GGCTCTGGAGGTCTGCCAAGAAAAGCCGGGAGTACTCCAGGTCGGATCGCATGAGAGACCATACCGAGGGCATGAAAAATTCGAGAAGACGATGCTCGGCGAGGGCGCGGAAGATGGGAGCGGCCATGCCGGAGCCGAGAATCTTGAAGAACTCCTCCGTCAGCCTCGAGGGGCTCACATCGAGCAGGAGGGCTGCGTCCCGCTTCATGGCGAGCTTGAGGGAGACGGGTATGGCGAAGCCTCCGGTCACCGAATACTTCAGCCCGCGAAGAATCCTGACGGGATCTTCCTTGAAGATCGTTCCGAGAGGGATGATGGGTTTGAGTTTCTTCGCCCTCAGGTCCTTGAAGCCGCCTGTGAAATCCAGGAGGCTGCGGTCCGTGGGATCGTAATAGAGGGCATTGAAGGTGAAATCGCGTCTACGCGCGTCCTCGTCTATGGTTCCGAACTCGTTCCCGATGGATCCGTTCTTGGTGGAGCGGAATGTGGATACTTCATAGATGGTGCCCGCGCTCGTGATATGGACCAGCCTGAAGCGCTTGCCTATGATCCTGGAGTTCCTGAAGAGTTTCTTGATCTTGGGGGGATATGCGTCGGTGACGAGGTCGAAATCTTTGGGCTCCTTGCCGATGAGGAGATCCCGCACAGCCCCTCCGACGATGTAGGCTTGGTGTCCGGCATCCTTGAGCCGCTTGACGATCTTGTAGGCTTCGGGGTCTATGGACTCTGGGAGGATCCCGTGTTCGGCCTGGGTGTACACCAAAGCCCGCGGCCGGAGGCGGCCATTCTCGTCTCGTCTGTACCGGGTGAACACAGAGATCACTCTCCACATTGCGCACGTATCGTGTTTGACCGCGGAATTATGCTTCGGGCGGCGGGTTTTAGGCAATATGCCTGGCGAACCACTCGGCTATATCGGCGAGAACCTCGTCCTTGTTGATCTCGTTCAGACTTTCGTGACGACCGCCCTCGTAGCATTTCGATTCGAAATCGACGAGCCCGAGGCTTCTGAAGTCCGATGCCAACTTTTCGTATCCCTTTCTCATCCCGATGACGGGGTCGGCTGAACCGCAGAACAGGTAGACGGGCAGATTGGTGGGAAGGCTCTGGAGGAAGCCCGGCGCGTAGACCTTCCGGATGCCGTGCATGAGGTCTCGGTAGAATCCGTAGGTGCAGGTGAAGGCGCATTGGGGATCCGCAACGTAGGCGGCAACCGCAGATGCGTCGCGCGATATCCAGTCGGAGCCAGTCTTCGCTTCCGGCACGGTCTTGTTGTAGGCGCCGAAAGTCATCGCCTTGGGCAGTTCGGCAGGAGCGCGCTCTCCCTTGAATCTTATCCCGAGGCGGACGACAAGCTCTCCGGCGAAATCGAGGAAGGCGGAGGGCTTTTCGGGAGGTGCCGAAAGGACGACGCCCTCCAAGTACTTGCCGTACATGGCGGCCAGTGCCATCCCAAGGAGGGCGCCGAAGGAGTGGCCAAAGTAGTACAGAGGCAGTCCGCCCATTTCCTTGGCGGCAAAATCGCCAAGCTCTACCAGATCTTCCACTGTTCTCTCGAATCCGTCGTTTTCGGCGAGGAAGCCCCTACCCTCTCCCGGATCGGTGGATCCGTGGCCTCGAAGGTCGGGGACGAATACGGCGAGGCCATTATCTGCCAGGGTATCCGCGAGACTCATGAACCGTGCGCCATGATCGTTCATGCCGTGACCGACGACCACGACTGCGCGAGGGGCTGTAGCGGGGAGGACTTTCGTATAGATGATGTGTTTTCCATCGCTAGCCAAGAAACGCAATCCACTTTCTATCATCTTTCCTCCGAAACGCATTGGCCCCCAGGCCGTGCGTTCGCACATTTAATATCGGACGACTACAGTATTATTATACGGGATTGATGCGGGGCTAACAAGAGCGTTTTTTCCCTTGTCCTCGGCCCGGATCCGCGCTCAGGAAGCCCCGAGACCCGCTGGACTCTTCTCGAGCCGGGATTATACTCTGGCGGTGAATCTGCCCGATACCATGGAGAGAGGATGAAGCTGCGCGTTAGGTCGAGGGATGAAACGCTCGCCCTCGGGGAGAAGATCGGAGCCAAGGCGCCCCCAGGCGCCGTGCTGGCCCTGCGGGGAGGTCTCGGTGTGGGAAAGACCACTCTCGCCAAGGGCATAGGCAGGGGTCTGGGCATAGCCGACGAGATCGGTTCCCCTACATACACCATAATCAACGAATACTCGGGCAGACTTGAGTTCTACCATATCGACGCCTATCGCCTCCACGGCGAAGAGGACTTCAAGGGCACCGGGGCAGCGGAACTCCTGGGATCGCCCGGTAGTCTCAGCCTTGTAGAATGGAGCGAGCGTATCCCTGAGGCCTTCGACCAGGACACGGTATTTCTGGAAATACGTATGTTGGATGGGGATGAACGTGAATTCTTAGCGGAAGGGGCTTGGCTCGAGGAGGCGCTTTCGTGAACATCCTGGCGTTCGACAGCTCTTGCGAAGCCCTCTCGGTCTGCGTCGTCTCCTCCGCTGGAGACAGAGCCATTCGAGTGCTTCCAGGCCTCAGGCAGGCGGAGAGCCTGCTTCCCGGAATATCAGGATGCCTGGACGAGCTCTCGATGGGCATCGGAGATATCGGGCTTATAGGCTGCGCGATAGGCCCCGGCTCATTCATGGGCCTTCGCGTGGGATTGGCGACGGCCAAGGGCCTCTCCCTGGGCACAGGCGCCCCGTGGGTGGGCGTACCCACCCTCGACGCGGCCGCCAAGCCGTACGCAGGGCTCGACGGACTCGTCATCCCCCTCCTCGATGCGAGGAAGAAGAGGCTCTACGCAGCCGTGTATCGAGGCGGCAGAAGGGAGAGCGAATATCTCGACATAGGGATCGGGGATCTCCTCGCCCTCCTGTATGGCGAGGACAGGGTGAGTTTCGTGGGTTCCGGAGCCGAAGCTCTCGCCGATCTGAGCCAGGAGAGGGCTGGCTGGGCCGTCGTTGCCGACGAACCGGGCGAGCGGGCAGTGGCCGTGGCCGAGCTCGCCAGGGAAATACTGGAGCGTGAAGGCCCCTCCCCCGCCGACGCCGGCCCCCTGTATCTTCGCGAGCCCAACATCGGCTAGAGCCGCTTCAGGTAAACCCGCCTTCGCTTGTGTTGGCGCTTGGGATAGTCCTTCCACAGGCCCTGCACGGCTATGTTCGTCTCGAGTTCGGGATTCGTCTCTGCGTACTTCACGCCGTTCTCGATGGCGCTCTTGTTGAGGGCCGACATCAGCAGGCCCACCACGCCCCTTGCCACGAACTCTTTGCGCACGGCTACCAGCATCATGTCCACCGTCTCGGGATGCTTGAGAGCCCGCAGGAGGGCCAGCCAGCCGAAGGGCAGGAGCCTCCCCCTATGCTTGTGGAGGGCATCGGAGAGGTTGGGAAGGGTTATGGCGAAGCCCGCCAGCCTCTCCTCGCTGTCGACGAGGATTTTCGTAAACCGTGGATCCACGAAGCCGAGATACTGGTCTATGTACGTCTGGACCTGGCGCCTCGAGAGTGGGGTGGTGCCGTACAGCCCGGCATAGGCTTCATCGAGGAGCTCGAAGAGCTGATCAGCATATTTGGAGATCAGTTCCCTTTTCGTCTTCCATTCCGCAATCCTCACGCCAGAGCGCTTGGCGAGTATCTCGTTCACCCTGAGCAGTTTTTCAGGGATGGAATCTGGAGTCTGGACGAGAAACTCGATCCAATCCACGTCTTTGGCATAGCCGAGGCGTTCGATATACTCGGGGTAATAGGGGAAATTATAGATGGTGGCGAAGGTGGCCCTCTCCTGGAAGCCCTCGACCAATAGGCCTTCCCTATCGAGATCCGTGAATCCCAGCGGACCGTGGATCCCCACCATGCCCTTGGACTTGGCCCAGGCCTCGACTGTATCGAAGAGGGCCCGTGCCACTTCGAAATCCTCGATGAAATCCACCCATCCGAACCGGGCATAGGCGTTGCCCCACTTTTCTATGTACTTGCGGTTGATGATGCCGGCTATCCGGCCCACCATCTTGCCCCCGCGCCAGGCTGTCCAGTATTCGGCTTCGGAGAATTCGAAAGCCGGGTTCTTGTCCTTGCGCAGGGTGTTCATGTCGTCGAATACGGGAGCAGGCACCCATTGGGGCACGTCAGCGTACATGGTTTCGGGAAAGGTTACGAAGGCCTTGAGTTCGGCTCTCGTTTTCACTGTGCGAATTTCCAGATCCATCGTCCCTCCCGGGCGGACTACCTAGGCGCCGCCTTTCCGTCCCGCTTCTTCCGAGCGCGTTTTTTCCGAAGCCGACCATTCGTGGATGAAATGCTCGTAGGCTGCTATCGTCGCTTCGCTGACGATATCCCCCAGTTCGCCCCTCCCCAGCCAGTTGTTGCCGTCCAGGACATAGAGATGCTCCAGGCTCGAGCGCGCTTCTTCCAGCCCGAACTCCGGATCGATCCGCCGGCGGTTCTCCAGCCCCTTGAGCGTCCCCTCGAAGACTTCTTCGCGCTTGCGCTCTTTCCAGTCCGTCGATGTCACCTGAGCCATTCCCCCCGTTCCGGGCGAAGTATAGCCGCCTTGTTATATACTGTAAAGCTCGGACCAGAGCCGGGGCAGCTCCGGCATCGGGGAAGAAGGCCTTGACTAAGGCCAAGTCCAGCGGGTATAAAACTTCGTCCTCGGCGAGGTAGCTCAGTTGGCAGAGCAAGCGGCTCATATCCGCTGGGTCGTGGGTTCAATCCCCTCCCTCGCTAGATTCTGGCCGCCTTTCGGGGCGGCTTTTTTCTTGCCCCGGGCCTTCGGCGCCAGCCAGCCCAGGATAAGCGTCCAGTCCCGAGGCCAGCGGCTCCCCTGACAAAATCCGCCTTCCCGTCTATACTCTGTGCATGAAACCCGCATGGTTAAAGGTCAGGCTTCCCACCGGGGACTCGTGGAGAGAGGTGGACAGGATCCTGTCCGAAAAGGGACTCCATACTGTCTGCGACGAGGCGCGCTGTCCCAATAAGGGCGAATGCTGGGGATGCGGGACTGCCACCTTCATGATACTCGGCGATCTCTGCACGAGGGGCTGCCGGTTCTGCGCGGTGAAAACCTCGAAGCAAGGCATCCCGCCCAGGGCTGACGAGCCCGAGGCACTCGCCCAAGCGGTGGCCGAGCTCGGCTTGTCCTACGTCGTTATAACCTCGGTAGACCGCGATGACCTCGCCGATAGGGGCGCGGGCCACTTCGCGGCCTGCATAGCGGCCGTGAGGGCGAAGAACCCTGGGACTAGAGTAGAAGTCCTCGTTCCAGATTACTACGGCGAAGAAATGCGCCTCCTCGAGAACGCCCTGCCAGACGTGCTGTCCCACAATGTCGAGACGGTACGCAGGCTCCAGGGGATACGCGACGCGCGTGCGAGTTTCGACAAGAGCCTGAGCACCCTGCGCGAAGCCAAGGATATAGGCGTTCCGGTGACGAAATCCTCTATCCTCCTCGGCCTGGGCGAGACCGAGGAAGAGCTCTATTCCTGCTGGGAAGAATTGAGGAAAGCCGGAGTGGACATACTCGTGATGGGCCAGTACCTCAGGCCCAGCCCGGCCCAGATACCGGTCCAGAAGTATATCGAGCCCGCGGCCTTCGAGGCTCTTCGCCAGAAAGCCCTGAGCGCGGGATTCTCCACTGTCGTGTCCTCTCCTTTCGCCCGGACAAGCTACAAGGCTCTCGAGGCCTGGGCATCGGAGGAGCGATGAGGGTTCTCGCCATAGGCAAGCCTCCCGGATCCAAGCTGCTGAGGATAGAAGCACAGGTCGAGAGGCATGGAGCCAGTTGGCTCGTGGCTTCCTTCAGGGTGCGCGGCGATTTCTTCGCCATTCCCGAGGAGGGTTACGAGGCCGCCGAAGCCGCTTTGGGGAAAATCGAACTGGATCGGCTGGGGGAAGCCTTCGACACTGCAATGGCCAGAGCCGGGGTGAGTCTGACAGGTATATCCGGAGCCGGAGTGCAGGCCACTATCGAGGAGGCCCTCCATGGGCGATAGATTCAGGCTCGTTCGGACCGGCCCCGGGGACGCTTTCTTCAATATGGGGCTGGACGAGGCCATCCTGGAATCGGTTTCGCGCGGCGAATCCCCCCCGACTCTGCGTACCTACTCTTGGATGCCGCGGGCGATCACCCTGGGCTACTTCCAGGGCATCGAGGAGGAGGTTGATAGGGAAGCCTGCGAGGCTGCGGGAGTGGATATCACGAGGCGCATTACCGGAGGTGGAGCCGTCTTCCACGACGACGAGGTTACCTATTCGATAATCCTACCCGAGGGCTCGCCACTCTCCCCGCCCTCGATTATCGAGTCCTACGGCCTCATCTGCTCCGGCATCATGGCCGGCCTGGGGTTCCTCGGAGTTGAAGCCCGGTTCGCCCCCATCAACGACATCGTGTCGGGAGGCAAGAAGGTGTCGGGCAACGCACAGACCAGGAAAAGAGGCTGCCTCTTGCAGCATGGAACCCTCCTCCTTTCCGTCGATCCTGAGCGAATGTTCTCTCTCTTGAGAGTTCCCAAGGAAAAGAGCATAGGAAGACTCACCGAAGAAATCGAAGCAAGGGTGAGTTCGGTATCTAGGATCCTCGGAAGAACCGTGGCCTTCAAAGAAGCGGAAGTAGCCCTTGTGAGGGGCTTTTCAGAAGCCCTGGGCATCGAGCTCGTTCCCGGCTCCCCGAGCTGTGCCGAGCTTATGCGGGCACAGGAGCTCGCCAAGGAAAAGTTCGGATCCGAGGAATGGAAACGAAGGCGATGAGGAAGGCCGACTGCAGACTCTGCTCGAGGCCGGCCTTCGGCTTTTACGCTGAGGCCGCTGGTAGCCGGATTCTATACTACCGATGCGCGACATGCGGCTACGTCTTCAAGCCCCGATCCGCTCTCCCCACGAAAGCCATGGCCAAGGCCAGGTACCTGGAGCACAACAACAGCCTCGACGACACGGGATACCGCGCATATCTCGAAACATTCATAGACACGACATCCATTCCCTTCTATCCCTCGGGATCGGATATCCTCGATTTCGGCTCGGGACCGAAGCCCTGCCTCGCCGAGCTTTTG
>DATCUA010000071.1:0-5111 GCA_036567645.1 Rectinemataceae bacterium
CGGCCCTGGCGCTTCCCGAAGCCCCGCGCAGGACGTGTATCCCGTGCGAGCCCAGGACGCGAACAGCGCCTTCGCCTATGCTTCCCGCCGCCATGTGGGTAACCCCTGCCTTGGCGAGGACTGCCGCCACCCCCGACTTGCATCCGCAGCCCTCGGGCGAGGGTATGACCTGTTCTGCTTCCAGCTTTCCATCCCGGACAGCGAACACGAGAAACTCCTTGCAGTGGCCGAAATGATCGTCCACCATCCCATCGCGCGAGGGAACGGCTATCTTCATGAGATCCTCTCCTTGCGTATCTATGCGTATCTCTCCGCCTTCTATGCGAAGAGCCTTTCCGTTGAGTATGGCGTCGGCCACTTTACGCCTCGCCGATTCTATGATGCGGCCGAAGGTCTGCCTGGATACGTCCATACGCCTGGCCGCTGCCTCTTGATACAATCCTTCGAGATCGGCCAGCCTCAGCGCCTCGGCTTCATCGAAGCCCAGAAGCACTTCCGCAAGATCCCTGGCCGGCACGCCCGCGGGCTTCATGATCCGGGGCGGCATGGGGGCGTTGAGCCTCCTTTCGCTGACTGGCCGCGGCATGGCGAGCCTACGAAACCGAGCGGTCGGAATCCGCGGTTCGGCTGTACGCGGCGCTTCCCGTGCCAGCGGCCAAAAGGGACTCCACTGCCGCGGCTATGGAATCCGCATCCTTGCGCACCCCTTCCGGAAGCTGGTTCCAGCGTAGCGACCTCGCCTGCGCCACTTCCTTCCTCCATGGGAGGCTGGCGAGCAAGGGAAGCCCCAGGCGAGTAGCGCTGTCGGAACCACCGTCGTCGAACAGACTCACCTTTTCCCCGCAATGGGGGCAGACCATGCTCCGCATGTTCTCCACCATGCCGATGACGGGCGTCTTGAGCATGGCCGCCATTTTCACCGACTTGGTTACGATCATCGACACGTAGTCCTGAGGGGTTCCCACGACGAGCATTCCCGCGAATGGTATGGTCTGGAAGGCCGTAAGCACCACATCCGATGTTCCGGGAGGGAAATCGACGACGAGGAAATCGAGATCCCCCCAGTCGGCATCGCCCCAGAACTGCTCCATCGCCTTGCCGAGCAGGGGGCCGCGCCAGATCACGGGAGCGTCTTCCTCTTCTGCGAATAGGTTTATGGAGAGGATTTTGATACCCTCCTCGTTCGGGACAGGAAAGAGCGTGCTGCCATCCGACTCGCCCCTGAAGCTGTCCACTCCGGCGAGCCTGGGTATGCTGGGGCCCGTGATATCCGCGTCCAGGATGCCCACGGCCCGGCCCCGCGCGGCCAGGGCCTGGGCCAGGAGGACGGCTACCGTGGATTTCCCCACTCCGCCCTTCCCGCTCATCACGCCGATGGCGTATCGGATCCTCGGATTGGCTTTTTTTTCGGGTACTAGATCCATCGCGCTCTCCCTTCTGCGCTCGGTCGTTCATAGCGGGCATGCCTCGGGCGAGGACTGCTCCAGCGCATGATAATAAGCATATGCTCATAATAACCAATCACTGGAATGCTGTCAATGAGATTGGAACCGAACGGAAGGCAAGAGAAAAAATGGATCCTTCTTCTCCCTTCTCCAAATCAAAACAGCATCTGGCATATCTTCTTTTCCCAGCATCAACCCTCATCGCGACGAGCCACGAACTCCCGGACAGCCGCCTCGATCCGGTCTCGGACTATCCTGACTTGTATCATGATCTCCTCGTCGTCGCCGCGAAAGCCGGATGGATCCTCGAAAGGCCAATGGTGTCTTTCGGCGAGGCCCGGAAAGATCGGACAACGCTCCGCCGCTTCCTTCGAGCATACAGTGATCACGACATCGAAGGTTTTCCCGGAAGCCCGGAGCTCGAAGACGTTCTTGACGGCATTGCCCGAGATATCGATACCCGCTTCGGCCATGGCGCGGACGACATAGGGGTTGAGCTTCCCGGGCTCGAGCCCCGCGCTCTCGGCGACATACCGCCCAGCACCGTGCTTCTTGAGGAATGCCTCCGCCATCTGGCTGCGAGCCGAGTTGTGGACGCAGAGGAAGAGAACCCTGGTCATGAAACTCTCCCGGTAATGACTCGGGCATTCGCCCGAGAAAGATTCTTCAGGCTGGAAACCTTTTCCGCGTGGCGCGCGCGATCCTGACGAGGCTCAGCATTACGGGCACCTCGGTGAGGACGCCCACGACCGTGGCAAGAGCGGCGCCGGACGACAGGCCGAAGAGGCTTATCGCTACCGCCACGGCGAGTTCGAAAAAATTGGAAGCGCCGATCATGCCCGCTGGGGCCGCGATATCGTAGGGGACGTTCCAAGCTCTGGCCCAGCCGTAGCCGATGAAGAAGACGAGGTAGGTCTGCAGGACGAGAGGCACTGCGATGAGGAGGATGGCGATGGGGTTGGCCAGTATGACGCGTCCCTGGAATGCGAAGAGTATGACGAGGGTGAGGAGGAGTCCGCCCTCGGTGATGCCGTCGAACTTCTTCAGGAAGACGCCCTCGAACCACTCCTTGCCCCTGAGCCTGATGAGGCGCGATCGGGTCGCCGCCCCGAAGCCGAGGGGAATGACGACGAAAAGCACGACGGAGAGGAGCAAGGTGTCCCAGGGAACCCGCACATCGCTCACGCCGAGGAGGAAGGCCACTATGGGCGTGAATGCGAAGAGGATGACGAGGTCGTTGATAGCGACTTGGACTACCGTGTAGCCCGCGTCTCCGTCGGAGAGGTAGGACCAGACGAATACCATGGCCGTGCAGGGTGCGGCGCCCAGGAGGACGGCGCCGGCGAGGTATTCGGTAGCCAGGTCAGCCGGGATGAGGGCCTTGAACGCTACCTTGAGGAAGAAGGCGGCGATGAGGTACATGGTGAAGGGCTTGATGAGCCAGTTGACGACGAGGGTGATGATCAAGCCCTTGGGTTTCTTGCCCGCGTTCTTGATGCTCGTGAAGTCTACCCTGAGCATCATGGGATAGATCATGAGCCAGATGAGGATTGCCACGGGGATGGAGACCCGGGCGTACTCGAAACGGCCGAGGAAGGCCGGCACTCCCGGCAGAAAATAGCCGATGGCCACGCCGAGGGCAATGCACAAGGCTACCCAGATCGAGAGGTACTTGGCGAAGAACCCGATGCCCGACTTTCCAGAACCGCCCATACAGCCTCCTTTCGCTCCTCATTCCATTCGCGGAGATGCGGCATCGGCCTCACGGGCAACAGGACCGGCCCGTGACGCCCGAGAAGAATCGGACAAGATTTGGCGGGAGCTCCGCCAGCGGCTCGGGTTCGATATGGGGAATCGCGTCTATTTCCAGCATGGATCTCATGATGGCCTCGAGCATGAGCGGAACAGGGGCCGAGGGATATACGGATCCCCTATAGTGCCACTCGCGGCATTCTATCGATGCGCCATCACCTGCTATCTCCCCGCAGGATTCGCAGCCGGACTCCCTGATGTCCTGGTCCGCGCAGGTATGGAGATCGATAACGAGCAGTTCGATAGCCAATGTCCGCCGCCCATCGGTTCGAGCCTGGGACGATCCCAGACCGGCTTTCGCTTTACGCGGAAGGAAAACCATCGGATCCTCGCCTCGCGATCGCTCGAAAGCCACGGAAATGCCTCCTCGAGCCAGCCGGCTCCCTCCGCGGAGTCTGCCTCACGATATAGCCCCGAATGCCAGGCCGGCCACGGTAGACAGTACAACCACCAGGCCCGTATAGGTGAAGGTCTTCTTCCAACCGAGCTCACCGGCAATAACAAGGATGGACGGCAGCGATAGGCTAGGACCCGCGAGAAGTAGCGCTAACGCCGGCCCCTGCCCCATGCCCGCGCCGAGGAGGCCTTGGACGATGGGGATCTCCGTCAGTGTAGCGAAGTACATGAGCGCGCCCGAGAGCGCTGCTATGAAATTGGCGAAGATCGAATTGCCGCCGAGGAGGCTTCCGATCCATGCGCTGGGGATGAGGGCGTCGTGTCCCGGCCTTCCGAGCAAAAAGCCGGAGACGAGCACTCCGCCGAAAAGGAGAGGGAGGATCTGCAAGGAAAAATCCCGAGTCGCGACCAGCCACTCCAGGCGATCATCTTTCGTGAACCACTTGACGACAGTGTAGACGAGGACGAGGGCGAAGGCTCCGGTGATCCAGTATTTCGCTGAGTAGATCGCGTCCCAGACCGCGCTGCCGCCCTTGGAATTTGCCCAGTTCACGAAGACGAGGATGCCGATCATGCTTCCCATGTAGACGATCATCTGCCCGAGGCTCCGCGCAGGCTTCTCGTCCGGCTTGGCGAACATCCGCGCATCCGCGGCCCGCTGCTTGTCCTCCTTGCGGTAGATGAGGGCCATGAGGAGGCCGATGACTATGGAGAAGAGGATGGCGCCAACCGTCCGCGCGACGCCGAGCTTCCATCCGAAGACCTTGGCCGAGAGCACGATGGCGAGGATATTGATAGCGGGACCTGAGTACAGGAAGGCGACGGCCGGGCCGAGCCCCGCTCCTTTCTTATAGATGCCTTTGAAAATCGGAAGAACCGTGCAGGAGCAGACTGCGAGGATGGCGCCGGAAACGGAAGCCACGCCATAGGCGGTCAGGCGCTTGGCGTCGGGACCGAGGTAGCGCATGACAGCCTGCTGGTTTAGGAAGACGGTAATGGCGCCGGCGATGAACATGGCGGGCACGAGACAGAGCAGGACGTGCTGGCGCGCGTACTCTCCGAGCATGAGAAAGGCTTCGTTCGTCGCGCCGAGGACGCGCGGAAGCTCCCAGGGGATGAAATAGGCCGCGAGGAAGATCCCGGCCACGACGAGGAGTTTCTTGTTTGGAGACCACTCGCGAGCGCTCAAGACAACTTCCCTGCGGCGATCGAGCCGCTGAGCTTTTCGGCTATCTCCTCGATCAAATCCCCCGTGATGGGAGTCGCGCCCTTTTCGACCCCGAAATCGGTCATGACATAGTGTTCATAGGATATACCCGCTTTCTCGAATATCTTGGCGCCACACGCAACCTTGCACCCATCGAGGACGATGTTCCTCGTGGCGTTCCGGGCGGATTGGACATAGCCCGAGATGCCCGCCCCCATGGCCGCGAGGCAGGTGCCCGAGCCCGCGCCTTC
>DATCUA010000072.1:0-6264 GCA_036567645.1 Rectinemataceae bacterium
GCTTGGATCCATTAGCCCAGGACGAGCTTCTCTCTGTCATGGTGGAACTCAAGTCCAAGGGCACGACAGTCCTTTTCTCCACCCATATCATGGAGCACGCGGAGCGGATCTGCGAGCGCATACTCCTCATGAACAAGGGCAAGGCCCTCTTCTATGGCACCACGGCCGACATCAAGGCCGAGTACGGGCGCAACGCCGTCCAGATGGAGTTCGACGGGGACGGGTCTTTCGTCAAGGAACTGGACTTCGTCGCCTCGGTTTCGGCCTATCCGCGCTGGATCGAGGTGGAACTGGAGGAGGGCGCCGATCCCGACACCCTCTTCCAGGCGGTGGCGGGCAGGCTCAAGATGCGGCGATTCGAGTCCATAGCCCCCTCCCTCCACAAGACCTTCGTGCGGCTGGTGAACAAGGAGGCTGCGAAATGACCAAGCTCGGCCACGTGATACGGCATGAGTTCAGGCTTACGGCGGCCAACAAGGCCTATATCGTCCTCACCCTCCTCGGTCCCTTCCTCATCTTCGCGGTGACCGTCCTGCCCTCCTTGCTCGCCCAGAAACCGGGGGCTATAGCCTCAGGCAAGCCCGTTGCCGTCGTGGGCGCCCCTCCCGAGGCCGAGGCGGCTTTGCGCCACGCCTTGTCGGGCATGGGCATGGAGGTGGAGTCTCTGGAAGAATCCTCCCTGGTCGAAGGAAAGGCTTCGGTGGTTTCCGGCGATAGATCGGCCCTCCTCCAGCTGGGAGCAGGATGGCCCGAGTCGGGCCAGGCCGTGTGGTACTCCAAGAGCGGGAGCGAAATAGCCGTCTACAGCGCGGCCAAGGCAACCCTGGAGACCGTGGCGCGGGGCTTGCGCATCGAGGCGAGCGGCCTGGATCCGAAGCTCGTGGCCCAGGTGCTCCAGCCTCCCGCTTTCGAAGTGATCAAGTTGGAATCGGGAGGGGGGGAGAGCCGCAAAGGAGAAGAGGCTTTCTTCGAGGTTTTGATGACAGCCCTCACCTTCGTCATGCTCATCTACATGACCGTTCTCCTCTACGGGCAGATGATCGGCCGCTCGGTGGTCACGGAGAAGACCTCGAAGACGGTGGAGGTCATGTTATCCAGCGTCACTTCGAGGGATCTGATGTTCGGAAAGATCCTGGGTCTGGGGCTGGCCGGAATGCTCCAGTACGCGGTTTGGATCGGCATGGCCCTGGTGCTGACCAAAGTGGCTGGCCCCGCCTTCGGCATCAGCATCCCCGCCGGCTTGTCCATGGGCAATATGGGATGGCTCGTCCTCTTCTTCGTCCTGGCTTTCTTTCTCTACGCCTCGGCCTACGCCGCCCTTGGCGCGGCGAGCGAGGACGAGCAGCACTTGGGACAGCTGGCCTGGCCCCTCCTCATCTTCCTCATGGTGCCCCTGGTGATGATCTCCAGTTTCGTTTCCAACCCGGATTCATCAATCTCGCAGTTCTTCTCCATTTTCCCCATGACGAGCCCCATCGTCATGCTGGTGCGCATCCTGGTGTCTCAGCCTCCTGCCTGGCAGATAGGCCTCTGTCTCGGTCTTCTCGTGGCGGCAGTGGCTGGAATGGCCCTCCTCGCTGCCAAGATCTTCCGCGTGGGCATACTGATGACGGGCAAGAAGCCCAAGCTGGCCGAGGTTGTCCGCTGGCTAGGCGTGCGCTGAAAGGCGTAAAGCGCGGAGTTCTGATTCCAGCTTCCGCACATCGACGGGTCCCTCGGTCCGAAGGGGGATCCGTTTTCTTTTTCCCCCCGCACTCGACCAGGCCGTGGCCGTGAGTACCTGGAACGATCCCTTTTCTGCTTCCGCGTAATAAGCCGGACCCTTGGGGCAGCCGCCCTTTCCCTCGGTGACCATGCAGCCCTTGGGGCAGACGATGCAGACCTTGGCTTTTGACGCGGCGAGGCGCTTGAAAAAGGCCTCGTCATATCTCGTGTTCGGCTTGATGGGGCTATATGGCAGTCTATCTTCGAGGCTTTCGGCGAAGCTGTCGGGAGAGGAGATGTAGGCGGCGGCCGCCCGGGCGGCCAGGGCTCCCTCCTTGGCGGCGTTGTCCGCGAGGTCGTGGATGTGGAGGGCGTTGCCACAGACGAAGATGCCCCGACGCGAAGTCTCGAAGGCGCTGTTGACCAGCACGGATCCGCCCAGGGGAGGGGAAAGGCCCGCTTCTTTGAGGATGTCCACCTCGGGTATGAGCCCAACGGAAAAGAGCACGGTGTCGCAGGATATGAAGGCCTCGCTGCCGGGGATAGGCTTGAAGCAGGCGTCCACCTCTTCGACGACCACGCCCTCGACCCGCGGGTATCCCCTGATCTCGCGGATCTGGGTATGGAATCGCAGAGGGATTCCAAAATGATCCAGGCACTGTACCTTGTTGCGCAGGAGCCCTGAGAGGTAGGGAAGGCGCTCGAGGACGCACTCCACCCTTGCGCCCAGAATGCTCATCCGCCTGGCCATGATGAGGCCTATGTCGCCCGAGCCCTGGACTACGACGCGTTCGCCTATCCTGTAGCCGCGTAGATTGACGAGGTTCTGGGCCTGGCCGGCGGTGAATACACCCGTGGGCCTCGTGCCTCCCACCTCGAGGTTTTCCCTCGTCCTTTCCCTGCAGCCGGTAGCCACCAGGACGGCTTTCGCCCGTATTCTGAGGTACCCGGCCTCCGGTGAGATGAGGGATACGATTCTGTCGGCCGAGATGCCGAGCACCATGGAGCCGAGGAGAGCGGTCGCGCCCGAAGCCCCGAACTCTTCCACCATTGCGGCTGCGCACTCCGGCCCGGTGAGATCCCGCCCGTAGCGCTCCAGACCGAAGCCGGGATGGATGCACTGGTTGAGGATTCCGCCAAGGGCGGGGTTTCGGTCGACGAGGAGGATGTCCGAGACTCCGCGAGAGGCGAGCTCAACGGCGGCGGCCATGCCAGCGGGCCCTCCGCCTACGATCACGCAGTCGAATTCAGTCTTCATAGCCGCACACCACCTGGGAACCCAGGGCGTTGAAGAGCAGGTCCTGAGGGGCTATTCCGTAGTCTTCGGTCATGGTTTCGAGGATCTTGGGCAGGCAGAATCCGCCCTGGCAGCGCCCCATGGTGGCGTGACAGCGCTTTTTTACTGCGCTCAAGGTCCGCGCGCCCAGGGGATTGTCGAGGGCAGCCCTCAGCTCGGCCTTGGAGACGTGGTTGCATCGGCAGACTATCTCCCCGAACTCGGGATCGGCGGCGCAGGCTTTTTCTAGCTCATCGGGGTCCATTTCCGATAGCCGCCTGGAGGCGGGGCGCCTTTCGATTGCGCCTTCCTTCCGCGCGGGCTTGAAGCGCGGCTCCACGAATTCGCGCCGCAGGTACTCCGCTATGGCCGGAGCCGAGGTGAGTCCAGGCGACTCTATTCCAATGAGGTTGATAAAACCAGGGTTGAGCCTGGATTCCTCGATGATGAAGTCTTCGAAGGTGGATGCGCCTCCGGCTACGAAGAGCTTGGGCCTTATACCTGAGTAGCTCCGAATGAAGGCCACCTCCTCGAGTTTGGGCAGGAGCTCGAGGGCCTCGGCCTTGAGGGTTTCCATAACCTTTCTCGTGGTGGCGAGGTCGTCTCTTTCTTCTATGTATTCGGCCGAGGGGCCTATGATGATGTTGCCTTCGGTCGTGGGGGTGAGATGGATGCCCAGGCCCCGCCCGTCGGCCGGTGGCACGGGATAGACGGCAGTCTTGAGGAAATCGGGATCCACCTTGTCCAGTACGAAGTACTCCCCCCGGCACGGGTGGATTGCCCTGTCGTGCTCCTCGAGGAGGGATTGGACCCTGTCCGCGTAGAGACCGGCTGCATTGATCACCATGGCCGCCTCGAAGCGCCTGCCGGCCCGGGTTTGGACGATATAGCCGGCGCCGTGCCGGGAGATGGAGCTTACTGCCGAGCCGAAGCTGAACTCCACCCCGTTGAGGGCGGCGAGCTCGGCGAGGGCTATGGTGAGGGCAGCCGGGTCGAGGACGGCCGTGTATGCGGAAAATAGGGCGAACTCGCCCCGGACATCGGGCTCGATCGTGCGGATTTCGGATTTGCCGATTATGGAAAGTCCCCTGCAGCCGTTGCGCTTGCCCTGCTCGAGGAGGCGCTCTAAGTAGGGAAGCTCGGTCCGATCCTTGGCGACTACGAGCTTCCGGGTGAGGCGGTATGGCACGCCATGATCCAGGCAGTAGGCGGGGAAGCGCAGGGCCCCTTCCACGTTGAACCGGGCCTTGAGGGAACCCGGCTTGACGTTGAATCCGGCGTGGACGACGCCTGAGTTGGCCTTGCTCGTGCCCTCGGCTACGTCGCTTTCTTTTTCTACGAGGATTACGCGGAGATCGAAAGTCGAGAGCTCCCTGGCGATGGCGCAGCCGATGATGCCGCCGCCGATGATAAGGACGTCGTGGGCCATGCAGGATCCCCGATAGCAGGCAGGGTTTATTCGCACAAATGTGCGTGGCAAATGTCGTTTTATAGTGTACGCTTGGTTTCTCGACCTGTCAATTATCAGTGTCACGAAGCTTGTGGGGTGGGAACGCACCCTCGGAACGTGATTCTGCCGCAAATGCAATGAAGTTTCCATCGCTTCGGGTGTGCCGGCTCCCGCCGGCATGGCTGGAACGTTTGGAGGCGGCACTCATCATTCGGCAGATATTTCGGGAACGTTCCCATTTTTCGCTTGCGCTTTTGGGAATACCGTGATAGCCTCGTGTTGGGAACGTTCCCAAGATGAGCAAGCCGAAGATAAGCATACACGAGGTCGCCAAGCTCGCCGGCGTCTCGAAATCCACTGTGTCGCGGGTGGTCTCGGAACGGGGAGGCTCGGTGAGCCCCCGGGCGGCCGAGGCCGTGAACAAGGCCATAGGCCAGTTGGGCTACAGGAAGAACATCATAGCGGCGGGCCTGCGCACCCAGAAGACATGGATGGTCCTCGCCATGGTTCCGGACATTGCCAACCACTTCTGGTCGGAAATAGCCCGGGTACTCCAGGACAGGCTCGAACCCGAGGGCTATTCGGTGGTGATAGGCAGTACGGACTGGAGCGAGGCGCGCGAGGGCAAATACTACGAGCTCGCCGCATCCTCGCGCTTCGACGGCCTCATCCTCAACAGCGTCACCAACAATATCGACCTCATCAAGGGCTTGGGAGTACCGGCCGTGATGATAGGGGAGAGGACGGCGGCCCAGGACATAGACACCGTGGGAACCGACACCCTCCAGGCGACGAGGCTCGCCCTGGACCATCTCTGGTCCCTCGGCCATAGGCGCATAGCCATAGCCACCAGCGACAATGGCAGTGAGCGCTACCTCTCGCTCCGAGGCAGAGCCTATAGGGAGTTCCTCGGCGACAAGGGCCTGGCCTTCGATCCCTCCCTCGTCTTCTCCGTCAACTTGGACGAGGAGGGAGGAAGGGAGCTCGCGCGAAGATTCCTTTCCCTACCCGACTGGAGGAAGCGCTGTACGGCCCTCTTCTGCGGAAACGATCTTCTGGCCATCGCCGCCATGGACGAGTTCAGGAAGTTCGGCATCATGCCAGGCATAGATGTGTCGATCGTGGGGATGGACGACATCCCCGCGGCATCCCAGACCTATCCGGCCCTCACCACGGTGCGCAAGCCGCGAAAACAGATAGCCCTCGAGGCGGCCGAGTTCCTCCTGGACAGGATGAGCGGGCCGGGGCAATCGGAGCTGGCGGCTCGGAAAACGCTCTTTCCCGGCGAGCTGGTGATACGAAGCTCCACCGGGGAAAAAAAGGAAGAACGATGAAGACGAGAGCCCAGGTAAAGCAGAACGAAGCGGAGTACGTGTCGCGGGCTGCGGGAGCCCTGATTGGCCTGGCCGTGGGAGACGCGGTGGGGGATCTGGGACGCAATCAGGATTTGAGGAACCGCTACGGCCTCATCGTCCGGCTCCTGGACGAGGGCAAGAGCACGGACGACACCGAGTTCGGAGTGCTCAGCGCTAAGGCTCTTCTCGACTGCAGAGGCAAGCTCACGCCAGAAGCGACGGCGGCGGCATGGCGCAAGTACATCCTCGCCCGGGGCGGGGCCAGGAAACGCGCCGGCCGGCCTCTCTATGGAGCCATAGAAAACCTTGGCAGGGGCATGGAGCCTCCCTACACGGGGCGCTACAACGTGATGAACATAGACGACGGGGCAGCCATGCGATCGAGTCCCCACGGCATACTGATGGCTGGCGATCCGGAGGGCGCGGCCGGCCTGGCCGAGGCCGACGCCTGCGTGAGCCACGATGCCGACGGCATCTGG
>DATCUA010000073.1:0-2894 GCA_036567645.1 Rectinemataceae bacterium
CTCGGCCTCTCCGAGCGCGGGCTGGCTGACAAGGTAAAAGCCTTCCAGGCCGAGCAGGCCGCCAAGATAGAGAGCGACGAGGCGGCCCTGTGAAACCACGGGAAGCATGCGGTGTGATGGCCGTCTACGCGCCGGGCGGAGAGGCTTCGCGCATAGCCTACTATGGGCTCTTCGCTCTTCAGCACCGCGGTCAGGAATCGGCGGGGATTGCGGCGTACAATGGCAAGGGCGTATCGGTGCGCAAGGACACCGGCCTCGTCTCCAGGGTCTTCTCTGAAGCCGACATAGAATCCCTCCCCGGAACCTTGGCTATAGGACACACGAGATACTCCACCACGGGCTCTTCCAGCGTGCGGAACGCCCAGCCCTTCCTCGTAGACACCAAGCACGGCCCCGTAGCCATTGCCCACAACGGCAACCTCATCAACGCCGGCAAGATACGAGCAACCCTTCTCGATCGGGGAGTGGGCTTGAGCTCGGCTTCCGATACCGAACTCATGCTGATGTCGCTCGCCGGCTCCACCGGAGCCGACTGGATGGAGAGGATAGCCTCCGCCATGTCGGCGTGGGCTGGAGCCTTTTCATTCGTCGTTCTCGCCTCGGACGGCGTCTACGCCGGCAGGGATCCCTGGGGGTTCAGGCCGCTCGCCTGCGGTTTTACCGCGGAAGGGGCCTTCGCCGTCGCCTCCGAAACCTGCGCACTCTCCACCCTCGGCTGCCTCGAGCCGATGGAGATCGAGCCGGGGCAGATCGTCCGATGCGATTCCTCAGGCGCGGTGAGCTGGCTCGACTCAGGATGCCGCGCTCGAGCCGGAGGAGAAGCGCGCACTGCGGGAAGCGACCAGCATGAGTCGGCCTCCTGCGTTTTCGAGTTCATCTATTTCTCCAGGCCAGATTCCGTGTGGAAGGGCATATCCGTGCACGAGGCGAGGCGCCGTTTCGGTTCCGAGCTCGCAAAGGCCGATAGCCTCGAAGCCGACCTCGTCATACCTGTGCCCGATTCCTCCATATCGGCGGCCATCGGCTACTCGGGCGAATCGGGTATCCCCTACGGGGAAGCCTTCGTCAAGAACAGGTACATAGGACGTACCTTCATCGAACCTACCACGTTCCTGCGGAAACGGGGCGTATCGCTCAAGTTCAACGTCCTGCGCGACGCCGTGCGCGGCAAGAGCGTCGTGATGATTGACGACAGCATCGTGCGGGGGAACACCGTCCGTCCGCTGGTGAGCCTCCTGCGGCAGGCTGGCGCGAGAGAGGTCCATGTCCGCGTGGCGAGCCCTCCCGTCCGGTTCCCCTGCATGATGGGGGTGGATATGGGCCAGCCCGAAGATCTGATAGCCAACCGCATGGGGGAGGCGGAGCTGGCAGCCTGGGCGGGAGCCGATTCCCTCTCCTACCTGAGCCTCGAAGCCGTAGGCCGAGCGCTCGGTGGGATGCGCGGCTACTGCGCGGCTTGCTTTTCAGGCGCATATCCCTTGGATGTCGGCATTTCGGCGCCCAAGGACAGATTCGAGTTCTAGGCGGAGGATGAAGCATGAAAGTACTGGTTGTCGGATCGGGAGGGAGGGAACATGCCATCGGGTGGAAGCTCTCCCAGTCCTCAGGAGTCGATGCCCTTCGCTTCGCTCCAGGCAACGCGGGCACGGCTGGGCTCGGCCGCAACATCGCCCTAGCGGCCTCCGATATCGCCGGCATCGTGGATTTCGTCCGCTCGGAAGGTGTCGGGCTCGTAATCATAGGCCCCGAGCTTCCCTTGAGCCTGGGACTGGCAGACGCCCTGCACGCCCTGCCTCCTCGGTTCCGCCCCCTCTGTTTCGGGCCGACACAGGCCGCGGCGCGCATAGAATCGTCCAAGGCCTTCGCCAAGGATTTCATGGTGCGGCATAGCATACCCACCGCGGACTTCAGGATTTTTTCCGTCCTGGAACCGGCTCTCGATTTTATCCGAAACGCCCCCTGGCCCTTTGTCATCAAGGCTTCGGGACTCGCCTCGGGCAAGGGGGTCTTCATCCCGGAATCCGGCTCAGAAGCCGAGGACGTCCTCATATCCCTCCTGGGCGAGGGCGTACTTGGCCAAGCGGGAAGAGAAGTCGTCATAGAGGAGCGGCTCGAGGGGGAGGAGCTCTCTCTTCTCTGCTTTTCTGATGGAAAGAATATCAGCCTCATGCCTCCCGCCCAGGATCACAAGCGGCTCTTCGAAGGCGACAGGGGCCCCAACACGGGCGGGATGGGGGCCATAGCTTCGGCCTCGCCCGAATCCATGGCCTTCGCCGAGAATCTGGGCGCGCGCTTCCTGGCTCCTGCGATAGCTGGGCTGGCGGCCCAAGGCAGCCCCTTCGTCGGCGCTCTCTACGCTGGCCTCATCTTCACGGGATCAGGCCCCAAGGTCCTGGAATACAACTGCCGCTTCGGGGATCCCGAGGCCGAAGCCATCATCCCCCTATTGGAATCCGACCTCGCCTCCATCCTCGCGGCCTGCGCCGAAGGCGAGCTCGCCACGCATCCTGCCACATGGAAGCCCCTGGCGGCGGCGGCGGCTTTCGCTGTATCCGAAACCTACGCTATCCAATCCGAAGATCCGCATTCGAGGGCCTTCGCCGACTACGGTCTGCCTCGCGGGAGCCTCCTCTTCCACGGCTCTACGAGGCTTTCCGATTCGGGCCCCATAGCTTCAGGCGGGAGGCTCCTCTGCGCCGCCGCCTCCGCGCCTCGCCTGGAGGAAGCCCTCGATCTCGCATATTCCCGCCTCGCCCGGCTCGACCTGCCCCACAGTCGCTGGCGCAAGGACCTGGGCTCGGGAAGGAGCATCCTCAGGTCTGGAGCGCGAGATGTTCCCGGATCCCCGCCTCCTCATGCCGCCTTGAGCTACGCCGGCTCGGGCGTCGATATCG
>DATCUA010000074.1:0-14034 GCA_036567645.1 Rectinemataceae bacterium
GCCCCTCCTCGGGCCATCCTGGGTTTTCAAAGGCCCGCAAGGCATACCCCCCGCTTCGCGAGCAAACCTTTTCATGAATCTTTATTTCGCGAAGCCGCAGGGGAGCGATGGCGTCCGAACGGTCAAAGCCCACGCCCCATCGGGTTCGGGTTCGCTGTCCGTCGTGGTGGATGCCTTCGAGTTCGAAAAATGATCTTGGCCACTAAAGGCGGGGGAAGGAAGGAGAAGGCAGGCTCCCGGGAACATGCCCGGATCCAGGGAGCCTGCTTCGAAGTTGTCAGCTTTCCGCTATCAGGAGGGATTTGGCGTCGAGCTTGAGGTCGAGCTCGACGGGATTGAGTCGATCGTGATCTTTGACGATGCGGAAATGGGTATAATCCCTCTTGGGCTCCATGACTATCAGGACCGAGATCAGGGGTAAAAGCTCCCTGAGGAGTATGGGCACACCGTTCTTGTCGAAGAGGGGATCTTCGCCCGAAAGGGTGCAGGAATACCAGACTTCCAGGCCCATCTCTGCCAGGAAGGCCTTCACCTTTTGGAATCTCTCCACCGTGCCGCGAGAAAAATCGAATCCGTCAACGATCACCGTCTTGGCACCGAATCCTCCGTCTACGATCATAGCCTTGAGGGAGCGGGTGATCTGGTCGACGCTCACGCCTTCCTGGGTGAAGTTCATGATCACGCGGTTGCGGACGAGCTGGTCCTTGAGCTCGTCTATGTTCTCGAGATTCCTCCTCCGGGCAATCTCGTCGAATATGTTCTCGTACCAGGATATGACATAGCTGGTATGGGCGTTGAAGGAGACATGGATCACCTTCTCTCCCTGCAGAAGCTTGTCCAGCGCCATCTGGACCAGGACGGATGTCTTGCCCACGCCCTTGCGCGAGGCGACGATGCCGATATTCCCGGCCTTGAGACCGCCCTCGATGGATTTTTCGAGGATTCTGACTGGGCTTTTGGAAATGAACTCTTCCTTGAGCATCTTCTCTCCTTTCGGCCACGGCCGGCTATTTCTGTTCTTTCTTGCGCTTTTCCAGGTAATCCTTGCGCAGCTGCTCCGAGACGGAAGCGGGAACCTTGCCGTACTTTTCGAACTCCATAGTGAACTCGGCCTTGCCCTGGGTGAGGGAGCGGATGATGGTAGAATAGCCGAACATCTCCGCCAGGGGCACTTCTGCCTCCACGCGGCAGAACGCCCCGTCTTCCGTGGACGCCGTTATTATACCGCGCCTCTGGTTGATCGAGGCGAAGATGTTGCCCTGGAACTCGTTGGGGCCCTCGACAGAAACCTTCATGATGGGCTCGAGGATGGTCGGCTTGGCTTTTTCGTAGGCTTCGCGGAAGGCTCCGATGGCGGCCAGCTGGAAGGCGATGTCCGATGAGTCTACGGGGTGGGACTGGCCGTCGTTGACGACACAGCGGACATTGACGATGGGGAAACCGATGAGGCTTCCCTTCTGCATTGCGGCTCTGAAGCCCTTGTCGCAGGAGGGGATGAACTCCACAGGTATGGCTCCGCCCTTCACCATGTCGACGAACTCGTAATTCTGTTCGGATATGGGCTCAATGTAGCCGGCCACGCGGCCGTACTGGCCCGAGCCTCCGGTCTGCTTCTTGTGGGTGTAGCTGAAGTCGGCCCTCTGGGTAATGGCCTCGCGGTAGGCTACCTGGGGCCTGCCCACCTCGACTTCGCACTTGTACTCGCGCTTCATGCGTTCGATGTACACCTCGAGATGGAGTTCTCCCATGCCCTTGATGATGGTCTGGTTCGACTCCGGATCCACGTAGGTCTGGAAGGTGGGGTCTTCCTTGGTGAAGCGGTTGAGGGCTTTGCCCATCTGGTCGGAGGATTTCTTGTCCTTGGGTTCAATTGCCAGGGAAATGACCGGCTCGGGTATGTACATGCTCGTCATGGCGTAGTTGAGGTCGGGATGGCAAAAGGTGTCGCCCGAGGCGCACTCAACGCCGAAGAGGGCGACGATATCCCCGCAGCGCCCTTCCGAGATGTCTTCCATCGAGTTGGCGTGCATGCGCACGAGGCGTCCAACCTTGAATTTTCTGCGCGCCCTCGTGTTGTAGAGCTCGTCGCCCTTCTTTATCTCGCCCTGGTAGATGCGCACGTAGGTTAGCTGGCCGTATTGGCCGTCTTCGAGCTTGAAGCCCAAGGCTACCGTCTTGGCGGCGGGGTCGGATTTGAGCTCCACTTCCTTTTCGTTGAGATCGAGGTCGAGCGCCACGTTGCGCACTTCGGTGGGATCGGGGAGGAAGGAAGTGACTCCGTCCAGGAGGATCTGGACTCCCTTGTTCTTGTATGCAGAGCCTACGAAGACGGGCACGAGCTTTTCGGCCACCGTCCCCTTGCGGATGCCCTCCATCAGGAGCTCTTCCGGTACATCGCCATCGAAATAGGCTTCGGCGAGCTCGTCGGAGAACATCGAGGCGGCTTCTATAAGCTCGTCCCGGTAGCGCTCGGCGTCGTCTTTGAGATGGGCAGGAATCTCGGCGAACCTCAGATCCTCGCCGGCGGGGCCGTCGAAGTACACGGCGCGCATTTTGATGAGGTCGATGACGCCTTCCAGCTTGTCCTCGAGACCGATGGGGATGGTGACGAAGGCCGGGTTGAGCCCCAGTTTTTCCTGCAGTTGGGCCTTGACCTTGAAGGGATTGGCTCCGGTGCGGTCGCATTTGTTGATGAAAGCCAGCCTGGGTACGTGGTACCGCTTGAGCTGCCGATCCACCGTGATCGACTGGGATTGGACGCCGGCAACCGAACAGAGGACGAGGATGGCTCCATCCAGCACGCGCAGGGAGCGCTCCACCTCGATGGTGAAGTCCACGTGTCCCGGCGTGTCGATCAGGTTGATGGTGTAGTCTTTCCATGTGACATTGGTGGCAGCGGACTGGATGGTGATGCCGCGCTCGCGTTCCAGATCCATGGAGTCCATGGTGGCACCCGCCCCGTCCTTGCCTTTCACTTCGTGGATGGCGTGGATTTTACGGCAGTAGAAGAGAATACGCTCGGATAGAGTGGTCTTGCCCGAGTCGATGTGGGCGGAAATGCCGATATTCCGCATCTTGCGAATGTCATCTGACATCTTGAGCCTTCACCTCATTGCATTGAATGGACAGGCGCCACAATGGCCCGTCAGTGGGGAACACACAATCGGAGGCAGCCTGTTCGCGTGTCGCAGGATTGACTAGAATAATCTGCGGTTTTTTCACATTTGGTAGAAAAACGGCTACCTGTCTACAGTATAATGGGGATGTGATTGTTTTTCAATCCCTGGACAGTGTCACGAGATATTATCGGAAAGGGCGCGTGCGAAGGGGCGCCGCTCGCACGCGCCCCTCGGATTGTGGCGGGCTAGTCCAGGTATTCTATCTCCCAGGATAGGGGAGCCGTGTCTTTGAGCATGGCGCTGACTCCGCAATACTTTTCCTGGGAGAGCTGACAAGCCTTGCGAACGTTGTCTGGATTCAGCTTGTCGCTTTTCTTGAACTGATACACGAGTCGAATCGATGTGTACTTCTTTGGATGCTCTTCTCCCGTCTCTGCTTCGGCGACCATGGAAAACCAACTCACTGGCTCGCGCATCTTCTTGAGGATGGAAACCACGTCCATGCCGGTGCATCCGGAAAGGGCCGCGAGGAGGAGGGTCTTAGGGCGTGGGCCCGCGTCCGAGCCCCCGGCTTGTTCGTCGGCGTCCAGGAGGAGGGCATGTCCATTGACATCGGCCTCGAAAGCCATCGAACCTTTCCACTCTGTCTTTACGCTGTTCTTCATCGATTCCTCCGCCTAGCGAAATACATGATCTGTAAATAGAAAATACCCTGCCCATCCACGCCGGGGCAAGATCGGTAGATAATCGCGCAACTTGCCGTACAAGCTTCGTGACACTGATCTCCGCTTCGTATATAGTGGAAGCTCTTCACATGGAAACCTGGAAAAAATCCTTTGCCTCCTTGTGGGTAGCAGAACTCTTGGCCATAATCGGGTTCTCCACCTCGAATCCGATGATACCCCTGTACCTGAAGGAGTTGGGTGTATCCGACCCAGCCGCCCTCAATGGGTGGACCGGGGCTATCAACGCATCCTCCAGTCTCGCCCTCGCGATCTTCGCCCCGATCTGGGGGGCTCTTGCGGACAGCTACGGAAAGAAGCCCATGCTCATGCGCGCCATGTTCGGTGGCTCGGTGGCCATGGGTCTTTTGGCCTTGACAACATCGCCCTGGCAGGTGCTGGCTCTCAAGACCCTCCAGGGGTGCATTACGGGCACTATCGCCGCCGCCACCGTTCTCACGGCTACCATCGTGCCCCAAGCCGAGGTGGGATACCGCTTGGGCCTTTTGCACATGGCCGTGTTCATGGGCAATTCCCTGGGGCCGATGTTCGGAGGGGTAGTCACGGATCTCGCCGGATCCAGGACCAATTTCCTGGCCACGGCCATCCTTCTCCTCCTCGCCGGTATCATCGTCACGCGGGAAGTGATCGAGAGCGGCATGCCCAAGCCGAAATCCGGCTCCCTCCTCAGAAACGCCGTTCCCGATATCAGGGTGCTCAGGTCCACTCCCGGGCTTTCCGGCGTCATGGTCGTGATCTTCGTCGTGCAGTTCGCCAACGCAGTGGTCGGCCCCCTCATACCCTTGGTTGTCATGGACATGAAGGCCGGCTCGGGCGGCCTGGGTTCCCTTTCGGGCCTCCTCATAGGCGTGGCTTCGCTCGCCGGGGCCCTCGGCGCGGTCATAACTGGCAAGACTTCGGCGAAGCTGGGGTATTCCAAAGCCCTCCTTGTATGCCTGGGAGGAGCCTTTCTCTTCTACGTTCCCCAGGGCTTCGCCGACAGGCCCTGGCAGCTTCTCATCCTCAGGGCTTTCTCGGGCTTTTTCCTGGGCGGGACCATGCCCACTGCCAATGCCCTGATAGCCCTAAGGTCCAAACGGGAGAAACAGGGAGCCGTGTATGGCCTTTCCACATCGATATCCAACGCGGGAGGCGCCCTGGGACCGGCCTATGGGGCCGTGGCCGCATCCACTCTCGGGTATCCTGCGGTGTTTTTCACGACATCTCTGCTCCTGGGAGTCATGGCCCTGGCCGTGGCTCTGCGTGAAAAGCGAGAGCTTGGTTCGAGAGAGTGACGTCAATTAGCTGCTATCTGGAACGTGAGGGTATCGGAGTACCAGCCTGATGAGGCCGCGGGCGGTACCGAGGCTATCGCCAAGGCCAGCCGAAGATCCCTTCCTTCCATGGGTGTCTTGCCCGGAGACCTGATGCTGAAAGATCCAGCCGATCCGAGGCTTCTCTGCCCCTCGATGACCAGGAAATACGGTATGGACACCGGTTTCTCGACCGATTCCGATTGGAGACAGCCTCCGTTAGCCGAATGAATCTGAATGGATGCGGGAGCGTTCGTGTTCGAAAAGACGTGGATTCCGCCGAGTTCGACGACGGCGCCTTCCTGTATACTGAACTCTGAAGGCTTCGTTGCGCCAAAGCGTGCGAGAGTTTCGGCCCTCGCTTCACGAGGGGACAGCCAGCCGCGAAGCTGGGCTGTGGAATGCGGGGCGAAATCCAGGGACAGGTTGAGTATGGGAGGAACCACTGCCTGGATCTGGATGGAGACGGAAGTGGATCCGGGCTTGGGCTGGGCATTGGGCATGGTCAGAGCGAGGCAGGCGAGGAGTACTGGGGCAAGACTTTTTGCGTATCGTGCTGGCTTTGCCATGATGCGCTCCCCGGTCTTTCGGCCGCAGGTTCATGATACGGCTTTTGGCTTTCCTTCGCTCGGCTATCGAGAATTCGAGGTCCATGATTGAGTCGATTTTTGTGCAATTCCGTGCAATATGAGGGCGAAAATATAGAAAAACCGAGCCTTTCGCATGAAAAGGCCCGGTTTTTTCCAGAGGCTAAAAAATCTCCAAATTCTCCAAGCAGGGTAGAAACCCTGCTTGGAGAGGCGGCTTTAGCGGGCTATGGCGCTGAGCTCCAGTTCGAAAACGAGGTAGGCGTCGGCCGGGATCACGCCCCCTATTCCCGACGAGCCGTACGCGAGCTCGGGAGGTATGACCACCAGGCGTTTCTCCCCCTTTCGCATCGTCGACACCACTTTTTCCCAGCCTTCGATGATTTCCCCAGATCCGATAGTGAATTTGAAGGGGCCGCCGGAGAGGGCCGACTGGTCGAATACCGTACCGTCCAGGAGCATGCCCTTGTAGATGACTGAGACGAGATTGCCTTTTGCGGGAGGCTCTCCCACGCCCTTGCGGATCACTTTCTGGTAAATGCCGTCGGCATCCGCTACGGCGTCGGGCCATTTCTGGGCGATTATGGCGACGCTTTCCTGGCGCTTGGCCGCTGAAGCCGCCTTGAGTGCCGCGTAGGCGGCAGCAAGCCTCTCGTCCCACGCCTTCTGGGAAATGTCGAAATCCTGCGCCTTCTGGCCGTATCGTTCGATCCTCAGTTTTGTGATTTTATCTCCCGCAACGATGGAGCCGACGACATCCATGCCCTCCACCACCTTGCCGAAAACCGAATGTTTTCCGTCCAGCCAGGAAGCCGGCCCGAGTGTTATGAAAAACTGGCTTCCGTTGGTGTTCGTTCCCGAGTTGGCCATGGATAGGATGCCCGCTTCACCATGCTTGAGTTCGGGGGAGAATTCGTCAGGGAAGCGGTAGCCGGGTCCTCCGGTTCCGTCGCCCTTCGGATCGCCGCCTTGGATCACGAAGCCGGGCTCCACCCTGTGGAAGACGAGTCCGTCATAGAAGGGCTTTCCCTTGGCCGCATCGAGCTTTCCCTCGACCAGGCCAGCGAAGTTTCCCACGGTGAGCGGCGCCTTCTCGAATTCGAGCGAGAGGACGATGGTTCCCTTCGTCGTCTCCATGATTGCGTACAATCCGTCCGGCCTCTGTGCCTTCGGCTGGCAGGAAGCCATTCCAAAGCTGGCGGCAAGGAGGAGGACGACTGCGAGGATGCGTTTCTGGTTGGGCATGGAACCTCCGTGCGGGCAGGAAACCTGCCGCGGGCCATAGGATACCAGAATCACGGGCTAGTGTCACGAACCTCGTGGTACGTTTCTGGCCGGGGCGCCGCTCGATTGACACCTGGCCCACGCGGCAAGATGATGCATTCAGTGGAGGTGCCTGACCATGGATGAAACGAGCTACGAACGCCCGAGCTGGGACGAGTATTTCATGGAAGTCTGCCGGTCTATAGCCAAGCGCGCCACCTGCGATCGCGGTCGCTCAGGCTGCGTCATAGCCAAAGACAACCAGATCCTCGCTACGGGCTATGTGGGTGCACCGAGCGGCTTGCCTCACTGCGACGAGGTCGGGCACCAGATGAAGAAGCTGGTCCACGAGGATGGGACGATCACCCAGCATTGCGTGCGGACTGTGCATGCCGAGCAGAACGCCATCTGCCAGGCGGCGAGGCGCGGGGCGGCTATCCAGGGAGCCACCCTGTACTGCCGTATGACGCCCTGCCGGGCCTGCGCGATGATGATCATCAACTGCGGAATCCGCAGGGTTGTCTGCGAGCGGCGATACCACGACGGCGCAGAAAGCGAATCGATGTTCGCGGCAGCGGGCTTGAGGCTGGAATACGTATTCGACGAAGTCCAGGCCTATCGGGATCAATGATCCTGCTGGCGCGCGAGCTCATCGCGGATTTGGGGCATGCATCGCCGCGCAGGCCGCGTACAAGCTTCCTGACACTAGTTTAAGATCGCGTATTCCTGTACATTCTTGCCGTGAGCCTGCGCGTCGTTTTCATCGGGGAGATCGTCGGAAAGACGGGGGTGTTCGCGCTCAAGTCCTGCCTTCCCGAGATCCGCTCGAGGTTCAAACCCGATTTCATCATGGCGGGCGCCGACTCGGCGACAGGTGGCGCAGGACTCGGAGTCCAGCATGCTGTCTATCTGCGCAAGCTGGGCGTCCACTGCCTCACCATGGGAGACTCGGCCTACTACAAAACCGACATGACCGAGTTCTACCCCAAGGCACCGTGGGTCCTGAGGCCTGCCAACCTGCCTTACGAGAATCCCGGCAAGGGATGGAAGATCTTCGAAACCGAGAAGGGAAGCGTTGCCGTCATAAGCTTGCTTGGCCAGGTCGGGTTCAGCAGGGTTCACGGGGATAACCCCTTCCGGTGCCTGGATCAGGCGCTCGAGCGTATTTCGAGGCTAGCGGATACCATACTCGTGGATTTCCATGCCACGGCGACGGCGGAAAAGCTTACGATGGCGGCCTATGCCGATGGGAGGGTGTCGCTGGTGTCGGGTACGCATGGGCTCGCCCTCACCGCCGACGCGAGGGTCAGTCCCAAAGGTACAGCTCTCCTGACCGACGCGGGGAGAACGGGAAGCGCGCTCTCCGTAGGAGGCATGGATCCCGATGCGAAAGTCAAGGAATTCATGAGCGCGATCCGCGTATGGGAAGGAGACGGGAAGCTCGGCCTGGAGACCCAGGGGATTTTCGCCGAGATAGATGAGCGGGGAAGGGCGATGGCCGCCGAGGGTTTCAGGATTTCCTGCCAGGAGAAGATGCGTGAAAGAGATGGCGATAGTTAAGGATATCGAGGGCGAGGTGGTCGTCGTGAGCATAGAGATGCACGAGGGCTGCGAGTCCTGCATGAACGGAGCCTGCAAGGCGGGAAGGAGCGCCTTGAAGGCGACGAATCCCAGCGCCTACGATCTGAAGCCTGGCGACGAAGTCGAAATCGAGGTGAGGACATCGGAGCAGGCCAAGGGAGCCTTCTGGGTACTGGGGCTGCCTCTTGCCGCTCTTTTCGCGGGCTACGGGCTGGGCTGGGCCATCTTCCCGAGGACATCGGAAGCTCCGGCGGTAGCTTCGGCCGGGGCGCTCTTCCTCGTATTCCTCGTGATAGGCACTCTGGTCCAGAAGAGGAGGAAGCTCGACGCCCTGCCCCTGATAATCCGCAAGTTCGACCACGCCTCCATGTCCTGACCTCCACGCGCTAGCCCCTTCGCGCCTGCGCTTGCGGATGAGAATGCGCCGAAGTCCCGCCGAAGCTGTTTGACTCCGGGTCTCATCGGTGGGATAATGTCCCGCAGCCGGCGTTGCCGGCTTCGTTGGGAACGCTATCGTGAAGGGGATTTTGGATGAAACGAAGCATATTCCTCCTCGCCGCAGCCATTGCCGCATTCTCGGCCGCGGCCGCGGGAGCTGCGCCTAAATCCGAGGATCTCTATTCGGTATACGCCGGCGAGCTGACCACGCTGAACTATCTCGTCGTGGCGGCCGAGAACGAGCATTCGGTCATCGCCAACATCATCGATGGCCTCGTGGAGTACGACAAGTACGGCGTGCTCGTGCCCTCCCTCGCCACGGAATGGAGCAATTCCGCCGACGGCTTGACCTGGACATTCAAGCTCCGCAAGGGAGTGAAATGGGTAGACAACAAGGGCAAGGAATACGCAGAGGTGGTTGCCCAGGACTGGGTGGATGCCGCGAAGTACCTCTTCGACAAGAAGAACGCTTCGCTCACGGCGAAGATAGCCTACGAGGTCATCAAGAACGCCAAAGCCTATTTCAACGGTACCCTGACCGACTTTTCCCAGGTGGGAGTGAAGGCCCTGGACAAGTACACGGTCGAATACACCCTTGAAAAGCCAGTCCCCTATTTCCTCAGCATGCTCACCTATGTCTGTTTCCTTCCCGTCAACGGCCAGTTCCTCGCTCAGGCCGGGGCGAGATTCGGAACCGACAACAAGACCGTCCTCTATAACGGAGCCTATATCCTGGAGAGCTTCGAGCCCCAGGTGGGCAGGACCCTCGTTCGCAACGACAAGTACTGGGACAAAGAGCATATCTATATCAGAAGGCTCAACTTCAAGTACAACAAGGAAGCCTCGACCCTCGCTCCCCAGCTCTTCCTGCGCGGCGAGATATCGTCCGTGGGCATTCCCTCATCCCTCATCGATTCCTGGATGAAGGATCCCGCGAAGAAGGCTATAGTCAGGCCGGCCGAGACATCCTCCTACACCTATTTCTACGCGTTCAACTTCAATCCGACCTTCGATGCCCAGTACGAACCGGAGAACTGGAAGGTAGTGGTCAACAACAAGAATTTCCGCAAAGCCATTTTCCACGCCTTGGATAAGAAGGCAGCGATGATCACCGCCGAGCCCTACGCCCCGGACCGCAGGCTCCAGAACACGATAACGCCGCGCAACTTCGTCAATGCTTCGGGCAAGGACTTCGTCGACATGGGAGAGCTCGGCCGCTACGCCAAGACCGACAGCTTCGACAAGGCCCAGGCCCTGCAGTACAAGGCCAAGGCCCTCGCCGAGCTCTCGGGCAAGGCCAAGTTCCCGGTCAAGATCATGATGCCCTACAACGCCGGAGCCACGGACTGGACCAACAGGGCCCAGGTTGTGGAACAGCAGCTCGAGAACCTCCTCGGCCAGGACTTCATCGACGTCATTCCCGTATCCTTCCCCGCCACGGGTTTCCTCGGCGCCACGCGCAGGAAGGGCAACTACGCCATCCAGGAATGCAACTGGGGCCCGGACTACGCCGATCCCGAAACCTACACCGATCCCTTCGTCACCGGATCCAACTACAACTGGCCTGAGAAGGCGGAAGGATACAAGCAGGCCAATGGCAAGACCGTCTACGAGAACATGGTAGACGCGGCCAAAGCCGAGGTGGTCAACATAGCCAAGCGCTACGAGCTCTTCGCCAAGGCAGAGGCCTATTTCATCGGCGAAGCCTTCGTCATCCCCTACGCCATAGGCGGAGGCGGATTCGTGGCTTCCAAGCTCGAACCCTTCAGCTACCCCTTCGCCCCCTTCGGCATGTCGTATCTCAAGTACAAGGGCCAGACCGTCCTCCAGAAGCCCCTGTCCACCGAGGCCTACTACGCCATGAAGGCCGCTTGGGAAGCCGAGCGCGAGGAAGCCCTCAAGAAATCCAAGTTCTAAAAAAAACGGACGGGGACCCAGCCCGCTGGGTTCCCGTTTCGGAGCGCCGGGAATGCGACCCGGCGCTCCGGCGCGGATTCCAAAGCCCCATCCAGGTTCCGGAGGTTCAGCAAGCTCGATGCCGAGATACGCGCTCAAACGCCTGGGCCAGTCCCTGGTGACCCTCTTCATCGTCGTGTCCCTGGTATTCCTCCTCATGAGGCTCCTGCCCATGGAAGGCTATTTCGGCGACGGCTACGACAAGCTTTCTCCAGAGCAGCGCACGGCCGTCCTCGAGCGAATGGGCCTCCTCGATCCCTGGTGGAAGCAGCTGGGCCGGTTCTATGCTTCTCTCTCCCGGGGGGATTTGGGCACGTCGATCATCTATAGGCGAGACGTGCCCATAGCCGAGATAATCGGTCCTCGCATTCCCTATTCGATGTATTTCGGCATTACGGCCACCCTCCTGGCCCTCGGCTTCGGCCTCGCCTTGGGAGTGTTCATGGCCCGAGGCAAGGGCAAGGCCCTGGACAAGGGTGGAACGGCCTATATCGTCCTCATCAACGCGGTGCCCTCGGCCGTGTACCTCCTCTTCATCCAGCTCTACGGGACGAGCCTCTTCGGACTGCCCATACTCTTCGACAAGTACCGGCCGTCGAGCTGGATACTACCCGCCATTTCGCTTTCCCTGGGAGGCATCGCTGGATACGCCATGTGGATACGCCGCTACATGGTGGACGAGCTCAACAAGGACTACATCAAGCTCGCCCGGGCCAAGGGTCTGCCCGAGCGCCTCATCATGGTGAGGCATGTGATGCGCAACGCCTTCGTGCCCATGGCTCAATACCTGCCCGCGGCTATCCTCTCCACCATCGCCGGCTCCATCTACATCGAATCCCTCTACTCCATACCGGGCATGGGCGGTCTTCTCGTCGATGTGATCCAGAGGCAGGACAACCCCATGGTCCAGGCTTTGGTTCTCATCTTTTCATCCGTGGGCATAATCGGGCTTTTCCTCGGCGACCTCCTGATGGCCTTTTTCGATCCGCGCATCAAGCTCGTCAAGGGCGAAGGTTCCCGATGAACTTCGAGCCCATGGATCCAGCCTTGTTCGAGTTCGCTTCCTCCGACCTCTCCGAGGGCGAGCGCATCGGCTATTCGGACTACTCGTACTGGAAGTCGACCTTCAAGGTATTCCTCAAGAACCGCTTGGCCGTTTTCCTCCTCATCCTCCTCTCAGTCCTCCTCTTCTTCACCTTCGTCCAGCCTCTCCTGCCTGGGCAGAACTCCCCTACGAAGATACATATCGACCCGGCCACGGGAGTGCAGATGCGCAACCGCCCGCCGGACGCGGAGTTCTGGTTCGGCACCAACTCCATTGGCCAGGACCTCTGGTCGAGGATCTGGAGCGGGACGCGCACGAGCCTTCTCATCGGCCTCGTGGTTGGCTTTGTGGAGATGGTGGCGGGCATCGTCTACGGGGCCCTCTGGGGCTACCTGCGCAAAGCCGACCGGGTTCTCACCGAAATCTACAATGTCCTCAACAACATCCCCACCACCATACTACTCCTCCTGATGGCCTATATCCTGCGGCCTGGCTTCAAGACCATGATCCTCGCCATGTGCCTCACCGGATGGCTGGGGCTGGCACGATTCGTGCGCAATCAGATCGTCATCATCCGCGATAGGGAGTACAACCTCGCCTCCCGCTGCCTCGGCACCCCGGCGCGGAGGATCGTGGCCAAGAACCTCCTGCCTTACCTGGTATCGGTGATCATGCTCCAGACAGCCCTCTCCATACCGGGAACCATCGGATGGGAGGTGTTCCTCACCTACATCGGCTTGGGCTTGCCGGTTTCCATCCCCTCTCTCGGCAACCTGGTCAACGAGGGGCGGCTCATCATGATGTCGCCCGAGCTGCGCTACCAGCTGATATTCCCCACGATCGTCCTCTCCGCGATCACGATCTCCTTCTATGTCCTCGGGAACGCCTTCGCGGACGCTTCCGATCCGCGGAACCACGTCTAGGAGGCCGGGATGGGAGCGACGATTCTGGAAGCCAAGGACCTGGTCATAAAGTTCAGCCTGAGGGGCCAGGTGCTCACGGCCATACGGGGCACGGGACTCTCGGCGGAGGAGGGGGAGACCCTCGCCATCGTGGGCGAGTCGGGTTCGGGCAAGTCTGTCTTCGTCAAGTCCTTCATAGGGATGCTCGACAAGAACGGCTGGGTGGAATCGGGCTCGATCTTCTTCGAAGGCAAGGACCTCGCCCGCTTTTCCTCCGAGGCCGAGTGGCTCTCGATACGGGGCAAGCGGATTTCGATGGTGTTCCAGGATCCCATGACGAGCCTCAACCCGCTGAAGACCGTGGGATCCCAGATTGCCGAGGTCTATGCCCTCCACAGGGGTATGGGCAAGGCCGAGGCCATGGATGCAGCGATCGAGATGCTCGGACGGGTGGGCATACCCTCGCCAGAAACCCGGTACAAGCAGTATCCGCACGAGTTTTCCGGGGGCATGCGGCAGAGGGTCGTCATAGCCATAGCCATGGCCTGCGCCCCCCGTATCCTCATCTGCGACGAGCCCACAACGGCTCTGGACGTCACCATACAGGCCCAGATCTTAGACCTCATCCGCTCCCTCCAGGCCGAGTACGGATTCACCACCATCTATATCACCCACGATCTCGGCGTGGTGGCCAACGTGGCCGACAGGGTGGCCGTCATGTACGCGGGCAAGATTGTCGAGTGCGGCACGGCAGAAGAGATCTTCTACGATCCCCGCCATCCCTATACCTGGGCCCTCCTCTCCTCCCTGCCCCAGCTCGGCATACGGGGCAAGCCCCTCTTCTCCATTTCCGGCACCCCGCCCAGTCTTTTCAAGGAGATAAAAGGCGATGCCTTCGCCCCCCGCAATCCGTACGCCCTCAAGGCCGATTTCCTCTACGATCCCCCTCGCTTCGACGTGAGCGCCACGCACTGGGCCCTGACATGGCTTCTCGATCCTCGGGCGCCCAAGGTGGAGCCGCCCGAGATCATCAGGCAGCTCAACGAATCCTGGAGGCTCCAGGAAGCCTGGTTGCGTCCCCCGCGGGGGGATGATGGCGGATCCGGAG
>DATCUA010000075.1:0-1672 GCA_036567645.1 Rectinemataceae bacterium
GGCACCCTCGCGGGCTACGGCACGGGCAAGTACGTGAAGTGGATCAACCCGACGGCGGCCGATCTCATCAAAAAGGCAGTCCTGGTGACCGATTTCGCCGCCCGGTCCAAGCTCTACGAGGAAGCCCTCGAGATCATGGCCAAGGAAGTGCCCTTCGTGTTCCTCGGCACATCCTACCGCTACGTTGCCACGAGGTCCAACGTGGTCGATTTCAGGATGACCCCGAACATCGACACCTTCGATTTCCGCTGGACAGAGCTGAAGTGAAATGATCCAGGCAAGGAAGTCCCAGCGCGTGCTGTTCGCGCTCGCAATCCTCTTTCTCCTCATCCTGGGGGCCGCCGCCCTGGCGGCTCCCCTGGTGGCGCCCTACGAGCCCACCAAGCAGTACCTGGCCAAGCGCTTCCACGCTCCCAGCTGGCAGAACCTCCTTGGCACGGACAACTACGGCAGGGATATCCTTTCCAGGATCATCTACGGCTCGAGGTCGGCCCTGATAGTCGGCATCGTCACCGTGGGCATCTCCCTCACGCTCGGCTCCGCCATGGGACTCATGGCGGGGCTGGGCTCCCGGGGCCTGGACTCCACCCTGATGCTGTTCATGGACGCCATCCTCTCCTTCCCGACCATACTCCTCGCCATAACCGTGGTGTCCTTCCTGGGCTACGGCCTCGTGCAGGTGATGCTCGCCCTGGGCATAATATCGAGCCCGGTATTCGCCCGCCTGGTGAGGGCCGAAACTCTCTCGATAAAGACCGAGGGCTACGTTGAAGCCGCCCGGGCCCTGGGCACGCCCGCCCTGAAGATCGTGTTCAAGCACATAGTCCCCAACCTCCTGGGCAAGGTGGTGGTGCAGTGCTCGGTGACCTTCGCCCTTTCCATCGTCGTCGAGGCTTCCCTGTCCTACCTGGGCGTGGGCACCCAGCCCCCCGCCGCTTCCTGGGGACTCATGCTCAAGGACGCGCGCAACTATCTTGTGCAGGCTCCCTGGATGGCCATCTATCCAGGGCTCTGCCTGGCCCTCACGGTCCTGGCATTCAATGTCATAGGCGACACCCTCTCCGAGCGCCTCAACCCCAGGCTCACCGGCTCATCCTAGGGCGGGCGGCCGAAAATGCGCCTGGGCCTCATTTCCGACATACATGTGGACGTGAACCGCATCGGGGGCGAGGACAGGGTGGTGCCCGCCCTCGCCGTCGAGGCGCGCCGCAGAAAGCTGGATATCCTCCTGGTGGCGGGCGACATATCGAGCGACCACAGGCTCAGCCTCTCGGCCATGGACAGGCTCGCGGCGGACTCCGGCGCCCGGCTTCTCTTCATCCCCGGCAATCACGACATCTGGAACGAGAAATATCCGGGATTTTCGGCCTGGGACAGCTACAACGCGCTGTTGGGCCACCCCTGCAACCTCGCCCGGGGGCCCGTTTCGCTGGGCGAGGGCTGGTCTGCCGCGGGCGACCTGGGATGGTACGACTACTCCTACGGGGATCCCGCTTTCGGCTTCGAGGATTTCGAACGGATGAAGCTGGGGGAGCGCACCTGGCAGGACAAGATAAAGTCCATCTGGGACAGGGGCACCCTGGACATGCATAGGCTTTTCCTCGGGCGGCTGGAAGGCTTTCTGGACGAGCTGGGGGCCATGGGGGGCCGGGACGCGGCCGAAAGTGCGGGC
>DATCUA010000076.1:0-7951 GCA_036567645.1 Rectinemataceae bacterium
TTCCCTGCCTTTTTCTATCTTCTCGTACTGTGTCTGGGAGACAGTGAGTTCCAGAAGAGACGATGAGCCTTCCGATTCACCTGTCTGGAACGTTTCGGCAGCTGTCGATTTCAGTATCTCGTCAGAATTGCGGACAGCCTCGCGGAGGTAATTGGAGGAGATCACAGTCCGGACAGCGGAGTCTATGACGTCGTCGAGCCTTCCGTAGGCGTTTTCCAAGGTGGACACAGATTCGTAGAACTTGGCGGGATCCGAAATCCTCCACCTGGCCGTAGTATCCACCCAGATGAACTGGTTTTCCTTGGTGGGGATCCTCTGCTTTTCTCCATCCCATGCCATGAGGCGCTTGGGGAAGTAGTTTACGTCATCCACGAATGGACTCTTGAGCTTGAGCCCGGCGTCCGTGTGCACTCGTACGATCTTTCCGAATCTCACTACAACGGCTTGTTCACCCTCCTGGAGGACGAAAAAGGGACCGTCGAGGATGATAGCTACCACTGCTACAGTGAGAACGACGAGGATGATGATAGTCCTTTTCATCGTACTGCCTCCTTGCCGGATTCAAGGCTCTTGATGTTGAGCATATTGTTGAATGCGCGATCGATGAGTTCCACATCCTTGGACTCGGAGAAGACTTGATCTATCATCTCGAAGTAAAGGCGCTTCCTCGTGACTTCGGGAGCCTTCCTATATTCGTCGAGCACCGAGGCGAAGCGTGCTACGTCGCCCTTTGCCTTGTTCACGCGCTCCGTCGCATAGCCCCGGGCTATCTCGAGCATCTGGTCGGCCTGGCCCTTGGCCTTGGGAATCTCCATGTTATAGGCCTCCCTTCCTTCATTGATGAGCCTGTTCATGTCTTGGATAGCCTTGTTTACATCCTCGAAGGCGTCCTGGACTCCCGCCGGGGGAACTATGTTCTGCAGCTGGACCTGCGTGACTTCTATTCCCAGATCGTATCGCCTGAAACTATCGTTCATTAATCGAATGGCGTTATCCTGGATAGCCTGGCGATCGGGACCTATGACTCCGAGTATGGGCCTGTCGCCTACGAGCATGTTGATGACGGACTGGGAGATGTCGCGTATCGTCTTGTGCCTATCCGCTACATTGAAGAGCCAGGCCTTGGGATCGGTGATCCTATATTGGATTATCCACTCTACGTCGACGATGTTGAGATCGCCGGTGAGCATGGTCGATTCGTCGGGGAAGGCCTGGTCGGAGTACTGGGTCACCTTGCCCGACTTGAGGGTCCGGAACCCGAAGGTTTCCGTTTGTATTACCCGGGTCTGGACGACCTGGGCTTTCTGGATTCCGAAGGGCAGTTTGTAGTGTAGCCCTGCGCCCAGGGTTTTTGTGTATTTCCCGAAAGTGGTGATGACGGCGTTCTCCGTCTGATCCACGACTATGAAGCTCGTCGAAAGGAAGACGATCACCGCGATCCCCGCGAGTATGAGCAACACGAGGGGAGCCTTGAGGGAAATCTTCGGAATCTTAGGCATTCTGGGAGTTTTCACGGTGAATACGGTATCGGCCATTGGTTTTAGCCTCCTCGGCGAACATTCCGTCAAGCAAGGAATATACTTCTTTTTCCCCGAGAGCGAAGCGCTCGAATAAGAAATCCGAAAAATATTTCGGCAGTGGATCCACGATCAAGCCATTCGGCAAGGGGATGAGATCGAGCGGGCCGGAGAGCTTCCACGCATGGAGCCAATACGGGCGAGATGCCCTGGTTCCTCCGTACTTGATGTCACCGTAAAGTGGGAAGCCCCTGCTCGATGCCTGGACTCGTATCTGGTGGGTCCTTCCTGTCTCCAGCCTGACTGCTACGAGGGAAAGCCCGGAGCTCGAAACAAGAGGCTCGAGTCTCAGGCTGGCCAATTTTCCTGCATCTTCGCCACCCACATCTTCTCGATGTGTTCTGCTCTTGCAGGTCTTCCCGTCCCGTTCAATGCTGTCGGTCCAGTGCTGTTCCATGTCGATCCCGCCCTCGAGGACAGCGAGATAGGTCTTTCGCAACAGTCCATCGTGAAGAGCCCTGCTGTAGTTTCGCGCCCCGGCGAGGGACTTGGAGAAGGCAATGATCCCCGAAGTGTTTCTATCTAGCCGATGCAAGGGACCCGGCCTAAACGATAGCGAATCGCCTATCCGCGAAGCTAGATATGCCCGCACGTGCTGCTCGAGGCTGTTCTCTCCGCCGTGGACGAGGATGCCTGCATCCTTGCCCACGAAGAGGATGTCCGGTGTTTCGAGGATGATACGTAGAGCTCTTGGTTCTATGATGTCCTTCAACGCCTCGGATTCAGGAATCACTCTCTCTGGGATCGACAGGCCGGGATGGGCGAAAATAATATCGCCTTCACCTACTCGCTGTTCTGGACGGGCTTTTTCTCCGTTCACCCGAACCGAGCCTCTTCGTATAGACCTGTGGATGGCCGAGAGGGGCAAGGCTGGAAAGAGCTTTCTGAGAAGGCGGTCTAAACGGCGACCGGCATCGTCGGCCCCGCAGCTGAATCGCCTCCATCCATCCATGGAAAGATGGTACAAGTCTCAGCGGCCGAGGGTCAACGGGCACGGGTCTTGCTGTGGGCCGGGAAGCGCTGAAGAGAGTCCGAGAAACCAGGATTGACAAGCATAACCGGTGCAAACGAGACTAGAAACGATGCCGATGAAAAGTTACGACCTGAGGCTCCTCATTTCTAACCCCCTCTTTCTCTCGGCCGCTGCCAGTCTTGCCGCAGCCCAGGCTATCAAGGTAGCCATCAACCTGGTTCGATCGGGACGCCAGGACGCTCGTGAGGCCTTCCTGACATTCCTATGGAGGACGGGCGGTATGCCCTCCAGCCATTCCGCCACCGCGGTCTCGATTTGCGCATCGATAGCATTCGCTGAGGGATTCTCCAATCTCTTCATACTATCCCTGTTCTTCTGCCTAATCGTCATACGCGACGCGCTCGGAGTGCGCAGGTCTTCCGGCCTCCAGGCCAAGGCCCTCAATCGCCTGGGGGCGGATTTGGAAGACAAATATGGACTCGATTACGACCCCGTACGCGAAATCCACGGACATACCTGGCCCGAAGTCGCAGCCGGAGCCCTCCTCGGTTTTATCCTCGCCTTCCTGTTTTCGCGTTGAGCAAGCTTTTACCGCACGGCTCCAGACCTGAAGACATCCCGGGACCCTCTAAGCACAAGGCCTAGGAGACAGCTGCCGACGAAGACACGAGGGCCTTGACCTACAAAGCAGCATTTCTATTATTTTGTAGGGCAAAGGTGAAAACGCTCCAGCATTCCCCCAGGTGGCCGAGCCATCCCGTCTGCATCCGCGACGCTTGATCTGCGGCCTCTCATCCCCGTCATGGTTTCGCTCTTTCCTTAGCGGGCAATTTGGTATATGATCGCGCCATTATCCCAGAGAATCAGATGCAGAGCGCAAAAATCATTGTCGGAACCTACAACTCATTGCCGGAAAGCTGTTCCGACAGGGTTTTCGAGCTCAATTACCAACGCTCCTGGCGCCCCTACCTCTCCAGCCTCTACAAGTTTCCAACGGTCGGCTCTGTTATCCACTATTCCGGCACAGTCCTGAGCTGGATAGAAGAGCACCATCCCGAGTTCATACTCCTCCTGGAGGAGATGTCGAGCAGGAAGCAGATCGAATTGCTTGGAGGCTGTTTTTTTTCCCCCCTCGCTTCCCTGATCCCGACATCGGACAAGATCGGCCAAGTGGAGATGCTCACTACGTATCTGAGAAAATCCTTCGGAAGGCGTCCTTCGGGCGGATGGTTGCATGACTACGCATGGGATCAGGATATACCCTTAGCATATAGGAACGCAGGCCTGACATATACATTCCTTCCGCAGAACGAACTAGCAGAGGCCGGCGTCTGCAGGAGGGGGGATTACCAGCCCCTTGTCGCTGAATCCCAGCGCAGGGTGATCCATGTTCTGCCCGTGGCCGAGGCCGGGGTTGAAGGGAACGAAGCCCTGTGCCTCGAGGTTTTAGCCGAACGCCTCATATCTCTTCATCCCGAACAAAGCTTCTTCACAATCATGCTGGATGGCAGTGCCGTGCCGGAGCTTTGGGAGGCCTCGGGAGCCGAATCCCCCGACCTGCTCTTCGAGAGAAGCTTCGCGTGGTTTCAGAAAAACTGCCTCACCGTAGAGACGACGCTCGCCCAGAATGTTGTCAAAGGTTTGCGCTCCTGCAACGGATTCTATCTTCCTTCCTTGTGTTCAGGACGCCTAGTAGATTGTCTGAACGATCCCGAATTGAAACCCAACCGCACAGCTTCTATCCGCCAAGTCCTCCTCGCTGACAAGGAAGTGCGGCGTCTCTACGACAAGATGTGCCATATCCACACAGTGACAGCCCTCCTGCGTGGCGACAAGGCGAGGAAGAAAAGCGCACAGGAAGATCTGTGGCGAGCCCAGCGCGGAAACCTGTACCGGCCAATAGGCCTTGGATCTCTCTCCGACCCGAAAGCCAGGGTGTCGGCCTACAACGCCCTCGTCCAGGCCGAAAAGACCTCTCGAAGCCAAGGCAGCTTCACACACGGCATACTGCTCGACGACTTCGACTGCGACGGGCAAAGGGAAGTGCTCTACCAAGCTTCTGACCTCAACTGCTATATCCATCAAAGGGGAGGGGCGGTATTCGAGCTGGACTCCCTGAAAAGCAAGTGGGACTACTGCGCAGTCCATGCTCCCGGGCTAGACGGGGAAGCGCGCTGCTTTGTCGATTCCCTGTCGGCTTTCGGTGATTTTTCAGAAGAACGCCACCTTCTCGGGGACATCCATTACTCGCTCAACGAAAAGGAAAAGAGCCTCCTCAAGATTTCCTTTTCCAAGGATTTGTCACTGGGCCTGGAAGGATGCTCTTCTCTTGGTCTCAAAAAGTCCTATCTATTCCAGAAACACGCATTGAGCGTCGATTTCGAGGTATACAATCGCTCGACGAAAAACGCGAGGTTCCGCTTTTCGAGCGAGATCAATCTCCAGCCGGCATATTCGCTTGACCATGCGGCCTTCTTCTCGGTCCAGGCGAGGATGAAGGCGCCATTGATTGCCATAGCCGAGGGATTGAGTCACAACCTGAAGGCGCAAGGGACTGCGGAAGCGATTTTCGTCCAGAACATCCAAGGCAGGGAGACGGTGGAAATCCGTTCCGATTCTCCATTCTGCTTCGAACTCCTGCACCGAATCGATCCTGCGCTTTCGTCGGAAAGAGGCCTCGGCATCCAGATGGCAAGCGGCGAAGAGAGTATCATGCGCTATCAAGGGACTCGCATAGCCATCGGCTGGGATATCGGACTCGAACCCGATGCCAGCGCCGTCCGCTCATTGACTCTGAGATTCGGACCCTGATACGCGGATCGAGGTTCCCACGTCATACAGGGAAGGCTGCTGGGCAGGGTAGCGGCTTGCCGATTCCTTACCTTCCATCCTAGAATACGCCATGCAGGAATCTGAAAGCCGCATTGATCTCCAAGGGCGTGCGGTACATTTCGTCGGGGCCAAGGGAACCGGCATGGCAGCCCTCGCCGAGATTTTTTCCGCACGGGGAGCCCGTCTCTCGGGAAGCGACTCATCAGATAGCTTTTATACCGATGCCATAATCAAATCACTTGGCATGATGCTCTTCGAGGGGTTTGCCCCTTCCCACGTTCCCGAGGACGCCCATCTCGTGATCTATTCTGACGCGTACCCGCGATCCCAGAATCCCGAACTCCTTGAGGCCGACAGGAGGGGAATCCCCATCATGAGCTATGCCGAAGCCCTTGGACTCCTGTCCCGCAGCTCTCGATCCTCGGCCATATCGGGAGTGCACGGCAAAACGACGACAACGGCTATGGCCGGCACGATACTCAAAGAAGCTGGCAGCTCGGCCACCGTCCTGGCAGGATCCGCCGTGTCCAGTTTCAAGGGCAGGTGCACCCACATCGGAGGAGATGACTTTCTCGTAGCCGAAACCGACGAATATCGGGGGCACTTTTTCCACTATCGGCCCGAACGCATACTCTTGACAGCCGTTGAAAGCGATCACCAGGACTATTACCCGACCTACGAATCCATACGAGACGCCTTCGTCGACTTCGCCACGACCTTGCCGCAAGGCGGGATCCTCATAGCCTGCGCAGACGACTCAGGAGCGATGGAAGTGGCGCGCCTTGCGCTTGCAAAACGGCCCGACATAGTTCTGCAGGATTACGGATTATCGGCACAGGGGCCCTGGAAGATCGAATACATTGAGACTCGGGAGGGCGAAAGCAGGTTCAGGATAACATGTTCCGATATGGATTTCAGGATCAAGATACCTGGAAAGCATGCCATTTTGGACGCAGTGGGAGCTCTCGCCCTTTCCAAGTCCGTATGCGAAGCTGAAGGGAAGATAGCAGAAGCGGATTTTTGGAAATCGGCCTACGTAGCATTGGAAGGGTTTCGGGGATCAAAACGGCGGAGCGAAATTCTGGGAGAGGCGGGGGGAATTCTCTTTGTCGACGATTATGCCCACCATCCCACTGCCCTAAGCACGACAATATCGGGATACAAATCCTTCTGGCCATCCCGAAGGCTCATAGTGGACTTCATGTCCCACACCTACTCGCGCACCCTCGCCCTGCTCGATGATTTCGCAGCCAGCCTTTCAGAGCCCGACTGCGTCATTCTTCATGGGATATACGCTTCGGCGCGCGAAATACCGAGTTCTGATGTTACTGGAAGAAGCCTCTACGACAAGGTCCGTGCCCTCAGGCCCGATCTCGAGGAAATCTCACCCGAGGCAGATGCCCAGGCTGGAGATGTCTCGAAAATGCCTTTACGCAAGGGCTTCATCCTCTACACCGAACGCCATGCCGAGGCCCTCGATATCCTCGAGGACCTCGTACGGCCGGGGGATCTTTTCGTGACGATGGGAGCCGGGGATAATTGGAAACTCGGGAAGGCCTTGATGCGAAGGAAAGGCGGTACCTGATATGGGATTCGTCAGCATGACAGGTTTCGCCTCCAGGGATGCGGACCTGGGGCAGAAACTGGGAAGCCTCGTCCTCAAGTCCTACAACAATCGATATTTGGATATTTCCCTCTCTTTGCCACCCGCGGCAGCTCCCCTGGAGGACCGTATCCAGCGAACCATATCGGAGGGCTTGTCGAGGGGGAAGGTGGAATTCGCCCTCAGGCTCAGAGACAAACCCGGGTGCCGCAAGATACAGGTGGATCCGAATGTAGCAAAGGCGGCCTACTCGAGTCTCGCAGAGCTGGCTTCGGCGTGCGGCCTGGACGAAAAGCCGAGCCTTTCCCTGGTTGCAGCCCAGGCTGGAGTCCTCTCCCAGGAGCCTGAACTTGAAACCGAAGCTCTCTGGAAATGCCTGGAACCCGAACTCAAGATGCTAGCGGCCGATTTTGGAGCCTCCCGCATCAGAGAAGGCCTAGCCACCGAGCAGAACATCCGAATGGAGCTCGATCGATTCGCTTCGGCTTTTAGAAGGGTGGAAGAGTCCGCCGGCGAATTAGAGGTGGCTCTCAAAAAGCAGCTCGCTTCACGGATGGAAGAGCTGTGCGGCTCGGATTACGACCAGGGAAGGTTCCTCCAGGAAGTGGCGGTCCTCCTTGTCAGATACGGCATCAACGAGGAAATCTCGAGGCTCCACGCCCATATCGAGGCGTTCGCACAGCTTTCTCTCGATCAGTCTCCAGCGAAAAAGCTGGACTTCCTGTGCCAGGAGATGAATCGCGAGGTGAATACCATCGGCTCCAAGAACACCCTCATCCCCGTCGCCCACGCCGTCGTGGAGATGAAGGATGCTCTCGAGAACATACGGGAACAGCTGAGGAACGTGGAGTAATACATGGCAGCTTCCATCATCGCCATATCGGGGAAGTCCGGATGCGGCAACACGACCGTATCGCGCCTCGTTGCAAAAAGGCTTGAAAGGCGTTTCATCAATTATACATTCAG
>DATCUA010000077.1:0-2155 GCA_036567645.1 Rectinemataceae bacterium
CATTTCCGAGCGTCGAGGCTGCGGCGGATTTTTTCAGGATAGCCGCTGATACTCTCGGCTCCTTCCTCCGGGACGCGACGTCCTAGGCCGAGTCTAGAGGGCGAGGGGGCGCCTATTGTCGGAAAGCCTCCGCGAAAGGAATTCCTTGTCGAGGCCGAGGTTATCCACGAGATAGGATACCTGATCAGCCGAGAGGAGATTCTGTTCCGCGTAGAGATACACGAGGGCGCGCTCGGCGATGCAGGGCACGAGGAGGGCGTTCATCTGCACCTCGCAGGGGTTTTCGCATTCCATGTGCCGCGAGCGCAGGGATTCGTAAAGCCGCGATGAATCGATATCGCCCGAAAGGGCGTTGAGTTCGGCCAGCAGGGGGGCGATATTGCCCCGCGCAGCTTGTTCGCCCAGGGGCTTGAGGGTGAAGAAGGTGTACTCCTTGCCGGGCAGGTAGTGGTGTTCGTCGCATCTGGTGCAGTAGTTCGGCTCCCTTCCGTCCGACTTGGTCCTGTCTCCCCCAATGATGATGAGCGGATCGAAATAGAGCGCGGGGCATTCCCGTCCATCCACAGAGTAGTATCTATAGGTATAGAGTGAGTCCTTGAGGCAGTCCTCGTGCTCGCAATAGGCGGAAAGGGGGAAGACGTCGGTAGCGTTTTCCAAGAGGAGCCTGGCCGTCTGGTTGAATATTTCCCTGCGGAAGTTGAGCACCAGAGTGGGGCAGATGAAACACAGGCCCCTGCGCCTCGACTCGTCCGCCATGAGATAGGCTACACGTTCGTCGAAGAATGCGGTCTCGTCGACTATCCAGGTACCCACGAGGGGATTTTCGGCGAGGAGGTTCTCGAGCTGGAAGGAGTCGGCAGCCGAACCGATGCGCGATCCGCAGCGCTCGTAGCCTCCCCTGAAGGCAAGGGCGTCTTCCGGATAGTCGGGGAACCTCTCCTTGTCCAGGCTGGCCCTGACGACGAATACTTCGCGCCGGTCCACTCCTGAGCTCGTCGTCAACGAGGCCGCCAGCCCCTTCTTCCTCCTCGCCACCGTCCCGTCCCGCCACACCCTGGCGCTGAACTCGGTCTTGCCCGAACCCATGGGACCGATGACGAGGATCCTCCGCGACGGGCTCGCGAAATCGTGATGGGAATACGAGGAATGGACCCTCAAGAGGGGAAATCCGAGGTTCTTCAGCAGCTGGCCGGTATCTTCGCTTTCCATAGTGAGCCTTTCCGCGGACGGCATTCGGGCCGGATTCGCTAAAACCTGCCAGCGATCTGGAATCCGGTTCCGGTTGTTTTGGCGACAGTCGCTCCATCCGCCGAGCTTGAAATCCGATCTCCGCCACCTGTCCCCGCCGATGCCACATTCGGGCCGATCGAGGGCGTTCCGAAGCGCAGGTATTTATAGGGATGGATGTCCAGGGCGTTCTGGAACCAGCCCTCGATATAGTCTGTGTCGATGACCGAGGCTGCGAAGCTGTGGTAGATGGGCAGGACGGCCGCGCCTTCGAGCAGAAGGGTTTCTGCCTCGGCGAGGAGGCGCAGGCGTTCGCGGCCTTCCTTGGCATAGGACTTCTCCAGAAGGGCGTCGAAGGCCGCGTCCTTGAGCCTCGCGTCATTGAGTGAGGAATCGCTTTTCCACATCTGGAGGAAGGCTTCGGGGTCGGCGAAGTCGCCTATCCAGGTACTGTGTGCGATGCCTATGGATCCCGAGGCGCGGAGGCTGGCGAGGTTTTCGTAATATCTGGATGGGGCTATGGGCTCGAGTATTACGTCGAGGGAGAGGGCCTCCTTCCATGCTTTTTCCATAATCTGGGCTATCCTCCGACCGGAATTCCCGTCCGCGTAACGGATAGTCATCCTCGGGAGGCCGGCTCCTCCGGGATAGCCCGCTTGGGAGAGGAGGCGCTTCGCCTCTTCGGGAGAGGCCTTCTCTATGCCCTTGGCCGAGGCATAGCCCGGCAGGCTCAGGACGAGGGTTTCGGCCGGAACCATATACAGCTCGGGATCCCTGATCTCCTGCCAAGGCAAGAGAAGGGCGAGTGCCCGGCGAACGCGCGCATCGGAGTAGGGCTGCTGGGAACAGTCGAAATACCAATAGTGCGTTGAAAAAATGGGGTTCACTTGGACGGCTTGCTCGAGAAGTATGGCCTCGTAATCGCCCG
>DATCUA010000078.1:0-3671 GCA_036567645.1 Rectinemataceae bacterium
GAGCCGGCCGCTCTCAAGATGTCTATAGAGCTGGCAAAAAGGATCAAGGCCGACCTCGTCATGGCAACGGATCCAGACGCCGACAGACTAGGCATAGCTGTTCCCGATGGCGAAGGAAATTTCGTCCTCGTGACGGGAAACCAGCTAGGCGCCCTTCACCTGGACTACATAGCCGGGGCAATGGAGGAACTGGGTACCAAGCCGCCCAAGCCCGTCTGCATTAAAAGCATCGTCACCACGGACTTCCAGGCCGCCATAGCCGCCAAGCACGGTATCGAGTGTCTGGAATGCCTCACTGGCTTCAAGTGGATAGCCGAGCTCATGCGGAAGATAGAGGCCGAGGGCAAGGACTTCATCTACGGCACCGAGGAGAGCTACGGCCATCTCATAGAAACCGAGGTGCGCGACAAGGACGGGATCTCGGCGGCTGCTCTCACTGCCGAGATGAGCCTCTACTGGCGCAGCAAGGGCAAGAGCCTCCTCGACAGGCTCGAAGAGCTCTACGCCGAATACGGCTACTACGAGGAAAAGGGCATTTCGAAGTACTTCGAAGGGCCTTCTGGCATGGGGATCATGGCTTCCATCATGGCTGGCTACCGGGCCAAGCAGCCCACAGCTCTCGGTGGCATCCCTGTCGTATCCATCAAGGATTTTTCCACATCCCTATCCTGGATTCCCGGTTCCGAAACGAGACAGAAGATAGACATGCCCGCCAGCGATGTGCTCCAGTGGCGCCTTTCCGACGGCACCGTGGTGACGGTGCGGCCTTCGGGCACGGAGCCTAAGATCAAGTTCTACATACTCTGCCGCACCGAGGTCGGCGCAGGAGGTCTCGAAGCAGCCAGGACGGCATCGGCGGCCAAGGTAGCCTCCATCATGGCCGATATCAAGGCCGTGATAGGATAAGGGCGCTCGCGAGGATGGCGGACGGGACCGGATATTCGGGATACGGGGGCGGTTCTCCGCTCTGGGCTCGTTTTTTGCGCTCAGAGGGCGCTGGATCGGCGCCGGGTTTTGCGCCGGGATCGGCGCCGGGTTTGGCGCCGGGTTTGGCGACAGACCCGAACGTGGCGGGGCAATCCCCCAGTACGGCCTGCCTCCTTCCTGATGCATGGGAAGGAAGGAAATACGCCGCCTTCGACGTCGAAACAACGGGCCTCGATCCCTCCCGGGACAGGATCCTCGAGATAGGCCTTGTGCTCTTTTCCTTCGATTCGGAGGGAGCCCTCACGGAGGAGACGTCCTGGTCGAGCCTGGTCAATCCGGCCATGGCCATTCCCCCTTCTTCGACGTCGATCCACGGGATAACCGACCTCGATGTGTCCCAAGCTCCCTTCTTCTCTGAAGTGGCAAGCCGCCTTGCCGAGCTGCTGTCTGGTAGAATCCTCGTAGCCCACAATGCCTCCTTCGACATGGACTTTCTCAGGAACGAATACTCCCGGCTCTCTCTCCCCTGTCCGACAGCCGAATTCGCCGATACACTCCTGCTTTCCCGCCAGGCCTTCCCTGGCCTTTTTTCATACAACCTCGGCAAGGCGGCCTTCCTCCTCGGGATAGAGGCCGGCAGCGCTCACCGCGCCCTCGACGACGCCCGCACCTGCATGCGGCTCTACGCTCGCGCAGCCCGGACCATTGCGGGGGCTTGCCCCTGAGATGGAAGAATCAACCGAGGCACCGAAACACCGCAAAGCCTTGGCCTTCGGCCTCCTAGGGGCGACCACTCTCCTCGTTCTCCTCATCTTCACCGCAGGAGCCTCGGCGCAGCGGACTCCAGGCGAGCTCCCCGCCTCCAGGAGCCTGGAAACCCTCCTTGTCGAACCTTCCATATCCCGACTCGAGCCGGGCCGGATCCAGGAGCTGGCTTCCTTCCTTCCTGCCCAGGCTTTGGATGGCTCCAGGTCGCCAGAAGCCTACGCCGCGTCTTTCTTCCCGAATCCGGCCGAAATCCTGGCTATGCTCGCGCGCGACAGGGACGTGGACGACTTCATGGAGAATGCCGATGCCCAAGGCGCGGCGGGCATCTATTATCAGAATGTTGTCGACCTCGTGCCTTCCATGAAGCCTCTGCGCCTTCACTATGAAGCCTTTTTCAAAGGCGTAGCCCGGGGTCTTGATGCACTGGGCAGGGAGAAACGGCCAGAATCGGGGGCGGCGGGATCGTATTCCGCTTCAGCCTGGGAAGGCGGTGTCACTCTGCCCCGGCTCTCCTCCCGTCCCCGGCGGAGCCAATTCGACTACTCTCACACCTTCGCCCTGGATATCTTCCTCAAGGATGTGGAGACGAACGCTATTACGGGACTAGAACGCGGGCCATACATTTTCTCTCTGGAAGCGGGTCTCGTCGTTGCCTCGGATTCCTCCTGGAAGGGCGGCTTCGAACTCTCCGAATACCGCTCGGGGGGCATCACGCCCAAGGCGGGCAATGGAGTGATCGTGTACGCTCCCGACTCACGCAGGTTCTACCTCTATTTCCATCTCTACGATACCTCGGTTGGCGCAGGCGATCTCATCCCGGCAGGCTACCCTCTCGGCAGGGGCGGCAACACGGGCACGAACGCCCGAAAGCCGGGCCACGGGGAGCACCTCCATCTCGAGATTTTCGATATGGAATCGGGGCGCTTCTTGAGGAACACAGAGATACTGAAAATAGCTTTCGACTGAACCGGGGCGAGTGCCGTGAGGTGTGGCTCCTCGAGAGTCAGCCTCCTCGCTGGCTCGTTCAGGGCTGGCCTTCTGATCAAGGGCACGCAGCGCTCCTTTTCAGGAACCCACGCGCAAGGCTATGATCGTATCATGGCAAACACATCGAAGCCCCGCTTCATACTCGCCTGCGACATAGGCGGAACCAACACTAGCCTCGCCCTGGTAGAGCATATACAGGGCCGATTCACGATACTGAGGTCGAGGCGGTTCTCCACCCAGGCCTTGCCCTCTCTCCTGGGTCCCATCGCATCGTTCATCCAGGAGCTCAAAGACTCCCGGGCCGACAATCTGCCCGAAGTCTGCTGTGTATCGGCAGCCGGGCCGGTGAGCGGCGGAAAGATCCAGCTTACCAACGCATCCTGGGCTATAGACGCGGCGGAGATAGAAACAGTCTTCAATATCAAAACCTACCTGATCAATGACTTCACCGCCATATCCTATGCCGTCGTCCTCCTCGACCAGGACGACCCCGGACAGATCACGCCTATCCCTCACACAGACGGATCTGCGCCCAGGGCCGGTACGGGAATGGCCTTGGTGATAGGCGTGGGCACAGGCATGGGCATGGGATTCGTGGACAAGAGAGCGGATGGGAGCTATCTCGCCTACCCATCGGAAGGCGGGCATTCAGAACTTCCCTGCCACGACACGTTGAGCTATGCCCTGCACGCATGGGTGAGCGCCCGACAGGGTTACGAAGCCGGCGCCGAACTCTTCCTCTCCGGCCAGGGTATATCGAATACTTTTTCCTTCCTCTGCTCGGGGGATTTCCGCCCCGAACTCGCTATCCCCTACGGTTTCGACGCCTCTGGTTTCGCTATGGCGCCCTCTCCCGCCGAAAAAGCCATCCTCGCCCTGCCCGAGCAGGATAGGCCGGCGGCCATAGCGGCAGGGAGGACGAAAGAAACCCGCTGCGCGCTCGCCATGGAAATATTCGCAGACCTCTACGCCCGAAAAGTATCGAGCCT
>DATCUA010000079.1:0-6157 GCA_036567645.1 Rectinemataceae bacterium
TGAGAGGAAGGAGGCGCTTCACATTCTCTGCGTACTCGTCCCAGAACTGGGAATACTGTTCGGGGTTGAGATAGCGGATGGTGAGTCCCATATCCTCGACTTTTTTGATATGCTCGGGCGTTTCCATGACTTTCTTCATGGCAGCGCTCAGTTTGGCCACTATTTCCTTGGGCGTGCCCGCGGGAACAGCGTAGCCTCGATTCGCCGAATTATAGAGCTTGAAGCCCTGCTCCTCGAAGGTTGGGACGTCGGGATAGAATCGGCTGCGAACATCGTCCATGACGCCGAGGATCCTCACCTGCCCGGCCTTGTACTGCGCTATGACATCGGCGACGTTTCCGGTGTAGGCATCGACCTTCCCGCCCAGGAAGGGCGCGATTGCGGCAGCGGCGCCCTGGGAAAAATGCACGAACGCGAATTGGGCGCCAGTCATCTCCTGCAACTGGAGAAGGGCGAAATGTTCATCGCTCTGGATACCCAAAGTAGTGATGGTGACCTTTTTAGGGTTGGCTTTGGCCGCGGCTACGAGATCGCCGAGGGTCTTGTAGGGGCTGTTGGGAAGCACGGCGATGATTCCTGGATCTACAATGTGCAGGGCCAGAAGGTCGAAATTCTTCTTCGTGTAGGTAGCCTTCCGATCGGGATCGATGTAGCTGACGACGGCGGAAGGGAAATTGATGGTACCGAAGACGTAGCCGTCGCCCTTCGCCTTGGCCAATTCCGAGTACATTATCTGCGAGCTGGCCCCGGGTTTGTTCATCGGCACGATGGAAACGCCGAGTTCGTTCTCCAGCCCTGCTGCCATGAGACGGGCGCCTGCGTCGGTACCCGATCCCGCCGCATAGCCGATCCACAGCTGGATAGACTTGCCCTTGGCAGGCCACGTGGCCTGGGCGGCCACGGGCGACAGGCACATAGCCATAATGGCCGCTAGAACGACAGCCGTCACAAAGCGATTCGATCTGGTGCGAAACATTGCATTACCTCCTCGACTATTTGAAGGACGAGACTCGTCCCGTTTCCCTATGCGATCGGCGCGGAAGACCACAGGCATCACGCCCCCTCTCCGCTCACTTTATCCTTGCCCTTCCTGAGAAACTTGAAGGCCGGCGCTATCAGGATGAGCGCCGCCACAGCGAAAAGGCCGGCTGAAAGCGGAGTCTCTATGAAAATGGAAAACGATCCTTGGCTGATCTCGAGCGATTGCCTGAGTGCCCGTTCCATCTGGGGTCCGAGGATGAGGGTGAGAATGAGAGGAGCCATGGGGAAATCCATCTTTTTCATGAAAAAGGCGAAGATTCCGAATACGAGCATCACGATGATCTCGAAAACGCTGTTGTTCACGCTGTAGGCGCCCAGGATCATGAAGCCGAGTATGACGGCGAAAAGCAGTCCGTAGGGTATCTTCAATATCTTCACCCAGATGCGGATGAGGGGCAGATTGAGTATCAGAAGCATGATATTGCCGACCACGAAACTCGCGATCACGCCCCAAGCGATATCGGCGTGCTCGGTGAAGAGGAAAGGCCCCGGCACGAGCCCGTGCATCATGAAGGCGCCCATGATCACGGCCACTGTGGGAGAGGACGGGATACCTAGTGTGAATAGCGGTATCAAGGCGCCATTCGCATGTGCATTGTTGGATGTTTCTGGTCCGACCACTCCTTCTATCATTCCAGTACCGAATTTTTCGGGGGTCTTGGATGCTTTCTTCTCGGCTATATAGGAAAGAAACGAAGCGGCCGAGCCCGTCATGCCAGGGATGAGCCCGAGCCCTGTGCCGATCAAGCTTCCTCGGATCATCGGCTTCACCGATCGCTTCAAATCGCTCTTTGAAGGAAAGAGAGAACTCATCTTCGCGAGGCTTACTTCTCCGAACCCCTCTTCGGCGTTCGCCAGCACTTCTGCAAGCCCGAACAGTCCCATTATCACGGGAACGAAACCGATTCCCTCCATGAGTTCGAGCCGACCGAAGGTGAAGCGCGGCATTCCGCGCACCGGATCGAGTCCGACCATCGAGAGCAGGAGTCCCAAGATGCCCATCATGAGCGCTTTGATCATGGATTTTCCCGCGAGCCCCATGACCAGGGAAAGGCCGACGGTGAGCAGAGCGAAGGACTCGACGGGCCCGAATTCCAGCGCCATTTTCGTAAGTGGGGCGGCGGCGAGTATGAGGCAGATGGTCGCGAATAGCCCCCCGACGAAGGAGCCTATCGCGGCAAGCGAGAGCGCGGTTCCCGCCCTGCCTTGCTTGGCGAGCTCATATCCGTCGAGGCAGGTTATAGCCGACGCGGCTTCGCCCGGGACATTGAGGAGAACCGAGGTTATGGTACCGCCATATTGTGTACCATAGAAAAGCGCTGTCAGCATGATGATCGCGCCTGTAGGATCCATCTGGAAGGTAAGCGGGATGAGGATGGCCGCGCCTGCCGATGGACCTATGCCCGGAAGCACCCCGATCAAGGTCCCGAGAGCCGATCCAAGAAAGGCGAGAAGCAGGTTCGCCGGCTGGAAGGCGACGGAAAATCCCATCAACAAGTTGCTCAACGATTCCATGTCGTCCTCCTATAAGCCAATCGCTGCCAGGAAAGCGATTGAAGATGTCGGAAGGATGAGGCCGAGGACTTTCCCGAAGAGGTAAAATACTCCGACACTCCCAAGAATCGACACGATCGCCGCCTCCAGGATCTTCCGTTTCCCCAGTAGCGTGATGAGGGAAAAAAGGAAGATGAACATGGTGAGCTGATACCCGAGCGGCTCCATGAGGAGACTCACCCCCAGAAGGCCTGCCGCGATAGCGCTTATCCGGATCAAGGCATGTTTGTCTGGAAGGAATCTCTTGCTTCCCGATTCGGTTTTCCGAACAGTCGACTGGATGAGCCAGACAATGGAGAGCACCCCGAAAATAGAGGCGAGTATAAATGGGAAGAAACCGGGGCCTGGACCGAGCTTCGTGTAGAACTGCAGCTCCAGGGACCCCGCCATGATGGCAATGGCAAAAACGATACACCCTATGGCCGTGGCTTGATACGCTCGTTTGACCATGTCTTCATCTCCTACACTCGTGGGCGATTGACATGACAGCTCGGATCGGGAGCTTCCCCCTCGAGCACCTTTAGAACCCCGTTAGCCGCTCCTATACCCATGCGTATGAAGGCTTCCTCAGTAGCCGCGCCAAGATGGGGCGTAAATAAAGCCTTTCCGGCTGCCGCTATGTCCGCGATATGTTCCGGAGGCTCTTTCTCGAATGTATCCATGCCTACGCCAGCTATCTTGCCTTCGCGTAGAGCGGCGACTAGATCCAACTCTTTGATGATGGGCCCTCTAGCCGTGTTGATTAGAAACGCCGTTCGCTTCATTCGTTCGAATTGAGGAGCCCCGATCATCCCCTTCGTCTTGTCCGTCAATGGACAATGCAAGCTGACTATATCCGAAGCCGACAACAGCTCGTCGAGGTTGTCCGTCCAGACTACGTCTCCGGTTCGGCTAGCGGCAGGCATGTACGGATCGTAGACGACTACCTTCATGTTGAGCGGCGCCACGAGTTCCCGGAGCCGCCTGCCAATCCTGCCGTATCCGACAAGGCCGAGAGTTTTTTGATTGAGCTCCATTCCGCGATAGTCGAGCTTGTCCCAAAAACCGGCTCTCACGCGGGCATCCTGCTTGGCAAGATCTTTCGCCAGATTGAGGATCATTCCGAGAACATGCTCGGCAACAGCTTCGAAGTTGGCTTCGGGGGTGTTGAGCACTGGTATTCCGAGCTCCGTCGCGGCTTCCACATCGATATTGTCCGTTCCCACGCCGTGCTTCGCGATAACACGAAGCCTTCCGGAAGCCTCCATTATTTTTTTCGATACCTTTCCCGCCACTCCCCTGACTATGAGGGCATCGGCCTTCGTTTCAGCCATCAAGACCGCGAACTCGTCCTCGGCGCAATACGGCTTTGTGCACGTTACCATGCACAATGGATCCAGGATTTTCATGGCTTCCTCGGCTATCTTGCCCGTGACCACGACCGAATATTTCTTCATCGAGTCCCCCTGAAAGTTTTAGCGAGCACTGCGCTCACATCGTATAATCGCTAGCCTTCCGATCTGAGGAGTCTGCGCTTCGGAACAAGCCGGGCAATCCGCCCGCATAAGCAGGAATTTCCACGAATCCACATTGATCCGATATCGCCTTCGCGGCTCGCCTGATCTCGACCGAAAGCGCGTCGAGTCGCTCGGCCGTCATTCGATCGACCGGGCCTGCGATGTTCACGGCGGCGATTGTCATTCCGGATGCGTTCATGATGGGGGCCGCCACTGATGCGACTCCCATAACCCGCTCGCTGACGGAGACGGCGAATCTTGTTTTCCTGATCTGCTCAAGCTCTTCAAGAAATTTTTCCTTCGAGAAGGGCTCTCCCGATGCGAATCTCGTATTTTCCGCAATCGCCAGAATGTATTCCAATTCCTCCGGCCGCATCGCGGCTGCCAGAACCTTGCCCACGCCAAGATAGAGCGGCAAGCGTTGGCCGGCCGGATAGATGTACCTGAGCGCGGCTGGTCCGTCGACTCGCTGTATGACGATACGCTCATAACCGAACCTGACGAAGAGGGAGACAGCTTCCCCCGTGCTTCTCGCCAGATCCTGGAGCACAGGCAGGGCGGCCAAAGTCAATTCGTTCCCCAGAAGATATCCATGCGTTAGAGGCAAGACGGAAAGGCCGAGCCTATAGCCGGCATGAGCTTTTTCGATGAGTCCATAATCTTCCAGAGTGGAGATCATGCGTAACGTCGTCGCGTTGGAGAGCTTGATCGCTGAAGCGAGTTCTCTGAGGCTCAATGGCTTGCCAGCGGATTCGAGCGCGAATAATACCTTGATTCCACGCTCTAAAGCCCTCACATGCTCAGAGTCTTTTTCCATACTCATATCCTCTTGGAAGTTCATCTGGCGTACTTATAGTTCATTTTAACATGATTCTTGGATTTGTCAACCTTTTTCCTCAGCAAGCTCCTGTGTACGCCACGATCTTTCATGAAGAGACCCGCCGGTGTAGTATCCAGCCTAGTTGCTTACGCCCTCGCCTGAGGCGAATGGGAGGATGGAACATGTATAAAGAGCGCGCCGAGGCCGCCCTCGAGTTGACTAGGAAAGTAGTGGAGGCCTTCGGGCCGAGGCTCGCAGGCTCGCAAGCCTGCGGCCGCGCCGCCGAGTACATCCTGAAGGAAGCCAAGCCCTTCGCCGACAAGGCCGAGATAGAGCGTTTCGATGTGCATCCGGGCGCCTTCTTGGGTTTCATCAAGGTTCTCGTCGTCTTCTATGCCTTCGCGGCGGCGGGACTGGCATTCGCGCCCCTGGCATCGGCCGCCTTGAGCACCCTGGGCATGGCCATCCTCGTGTTCGGCTTCTTCCTCTACCGCGAGATGCTGGATCCTTTTTTCCCCAGGAAAGAGGGGCGCAACGTCATTGCCGTACTGGAGCCGGAGGGCAAGGCGGAAGTCCAGCTCGTTCTCTCGGGGCATCACGACTCGGCGCATATTTTCAACTTCTACGTCGACAAGCCCGAGCTCTATTCGCGAAGGGTATACGCAGGCATCGGGAGCGTCGTGGCGCTTTGGCTGGCTTCCATCGCGGTCTGGATCATCTCGGGCCTGGCCCTCGGCACACCGGTTTTCGGCTTCGACCTTCTACGCGGCCTGGTCGCCCTGGCCTTCCTGGGCGCACTCGTTCTCGTGCTCCCCCTCTGGGGCTTCGCCTCCGACGAGGGTACTCCGGGAGCCGGGGACAACATGGCGGCGAGCGCCATAGCCCTTGAGATTTTCAAGGAGTTCACCAAGCGGCGCGCGGCGGGAAATGGTCTTAAGCGGACCCGCCTCGTCTTCGCCAGTTTCGACGCCGAGGAAGCTGGTCTGCGCGGCGCCCGGGCGTTCGCTAAAAGGCGAAAGGCCGAGTTCGCATCCATTCCCACCTACGGCTACAACATGGACTGCATTTACGCCCTCTCCGACCTGCGCATCCTCGGCTCCGACCTCAACGACTTCGTAAAGCTGGATCCGGGCGCCGCCCTTCGCCTCTCCGCCTTGGCCAAAGAAGAAGGCGTAGACGCGCCGACAGCTCCTCTCGCCTTCCTGACCGGGGGCACGGACGCGGCAGAACTCCAGGCCGCAGGAGT
>DATCUA010000080.1:0-1894 GCA_036567645.1 Rectinemataceae bacterium
CATCCTATTCCTCCTCGGAGCCGTGGCCAGCGCCACCCTCTACAACATCTTCTCGCGGCGGGCTAGCCGCTTTTACACGCCCTTCGAAACCACCTGGGCCATGATGCTCACGGGCACGGTCTTTTTCGGCTTGGCCGCGCTGGCAGGCGGAGGCTTGGGCGGATCCTCGGGAGGAGGGGCGGACAGGGGCCTCGCGGGGCTCTTCTCCCGCGCCCTGGCATCCTGGAGCGGCATCCTCTATCTGGGCCTCGTCTCCTCCGTGGTGGCCTTCTTCCTCATCAACTTCACCCTGTCGCGGCTCAAGGCCTCCCAGTCGGTGGTGTTCACGAGCCTGACTTCGGTGGTTGCCATGGGGGCCGGCATCCTCATCCGGGGCGAGGATTTCGGCCCGGCCAAGGCCCTGGGCGCGGCCGCCATCATACTCGGGGTGTGGGGAACCAACGCTCCCGTCCGCCGGAAGGCCTGACCACCTACGCACCAAATTTTTCTGCGCACATCCTGCATGTGGTATGGGCTCGCGAAGCCCGCTTGCGCCCAGCCATCACTTGACTATAGTACTGGGAAATGGCTTTGTTCCGGCGCAGATGCGGCTCGCCTCCTCTTACGCCGTTCCGGTTTCCGGCGAGAGCGCGCGGGCGAAGACCGTTCACTCCGCGCCTGGCTTTCTTGGCGGCTGTATTCGCATCGCTGGCGGCGGTATCGGGCGCCGATGACATCGGTTCCATAGCATGGAGGAAGCTGGGCGCCGCGGAAGGATTCGCGGGAGGTTCGGTGGCCGCCCTTCTGCAGGATCGCCGGGGTTACGTCTGGATAGGGGCGTCGGGAGGCTTGTACCGTTTCGACGGGCTCAATTTCGTTCGCATCGGGCCTCCCGGCGGGGTGTTCGCTTCCATATCCTGTCTTGCCGAGGATGGCCAGGGATTCATCTGGGCCGGATCCATGGGAATGGGCCTGGGCGTGTACGATCCGCAGAAGGATGTTTTCCAGAGAATAGGCGCCGAATCGGCGGAGAGATCCAGGGGAGGAGGAGTAGTTTCCCTGGCTATAGGCAAGGACGGAAGGGCTCTTGCGCTGTGGGCCGATGGGAGTCTGAGCGTCCTTTCCGGAGAGACGGACGCCCAGGGCAGAGCGCTCTTCTCTGTAGCGGATGCCGGACTTTCCCTCGACGCCGGGTATGGCTCGGGGCCTCTCGCTGTGGATATTTCGGGCAAGATCTGGGTGGGAAGCGAGTCCCGGGGTTTGCGTGTCTTCGGGCCGGGCGGCCAGCTCCTGGGCGATTACGCGCATGATCCCGCCAAGGCGGACAGCCTGGGTTCGAGTTCGATCCGAATCCTCTTCGAGGATTCTCTGGGATATCTCTGGGTAGGCTTGGGCGATGGGGGAGTGGATCTCTACAGGGAAGGAAAGTTCATCCATGCTTTAGCCGCTTCCCCGGGCGGGCGAGGCGATATCTGGTGCAGATATTCAGGGCGCGGGACTGTCGTTTCGATTGCCGAGGATCTGAAAGGGCGTATCTGGATTGGCAAGGAGGGCGGAGGCCTGGCCGTTCTCGAACCTTCCACGATGAAGATTTCCCAGGAGGACGGATTCTCGGGCAGGCGAGTCCTGGCCATGATGCGCGACAGAAGAGGGCTCATGTGGCTAGGGCTCGAACGGGGCGGCTTGCTCACGGGAGATCATCGTTCCGCTTCGGTGCGCCGATACGCGGCGAGCGCGGATGGTCAAACCCTGGCCGCCGCGCTCGGGATGGGGAAATCGGAGAACGGCCGGCCCATTGTGATTTCGCGCTCGGGGCGAATCTTCGGATATGATCCCTACGACGACGAGTTTCGCGTTCTCTCCTCGCCCGGGGCCTGGGTTCCCCTGAGCTCCGGGGGGATAGCCCGCCTGCCTT
>DATCUA010000081.1:0-15928 GCA_036567645.1 Rectinemataceae bacterium
CGCCATGCCAGGACGATACCTGGAAAGCCGGCGCGATATCAAGCCGCGGCGCCGATCCGGATTGTCCGGGCGCCGATCCGGCGCCGATACCCTACATGGACTTCCAGTACTTGTAGAATCGCCTCTCAACCTCGTCCAGGCTGAGCAGAGGGTAATACTTGTGCTTGCCTCCCTGCTCGGCGAACATGAATCCGTCCCTGAGAAGCTTGTAGGATATCTTGTCGATGGGGCAGTCGAGCGAAAGGCCCTTGACGTACTTGCCAGGCGTGTTGCGGATCTCTTCAATGGCCTTGGTGAGCCGGGCCGGATGGATACCGGGCACGTAGCAGCGGATGAGGGGGTTTTCCTCGAATTCCCGGAGGAACTCTTCCGTAGAAAACTCCAGCTGGGTAATGAACATCTTGGGAGCGCCCTTGGAGTTCTGCGGATCTGTGATGAAGCGCCCGAAATCCATGAAGTTGTACTTGGTGAGCACGATGAACTTGACGGGATTTACTTCCAGCATGATTCGGAATTCCTCGGCGTCGTGGCCTGGGTAGTATTCGGCACTATCTAGGGCCAGGTAATCGCCCACCGAGTTGCAGAGGTAGAGCTTGCCCAACGCCTCCAGGTCTACATGCTCCAGAGCACGATAGCTTTTTATGAACTTCGTCGCCTTCGGCCTTCCGTCCTCGTGCGGCACCAGTTCGGAGTAAGCCTTGTCTATATCGAAATACTCGTTGCGGAAATCCGGATCGACCTCGGCGAAGAGGAGCCTGCCCTCGAAATACCTTGTCGATCCCTGGACATAGTGCCTGAGGAAATGCTCCGGGCTGAGCTGGGAAGCGATGAGGGAATGGTTGGGATGCAGGACCAGGTACAGGTGTTTTTCGTAGTCCACGATTACCTCCATATCTGGCTCAAGGCGGGAGCCAGGACCAGGGATATTATTGCCATGAGTTTGATGAGGATGTTCAGCGAAGGTCCAGCCGTATCCTTGAAAGGATCGCCCACGGTATCGCCGACGACGGCGGCCATATGCGCCGGAGAGCCCTTCCCTTCCACCCGGCGGGACTCAATCAGCTTCTTGGCGTTATCCCACGCCCCGCCTGAGTTCGACATGAAGATGGCGAGGAGGACACCCGCCACCGTGGAACCGACGAGGAGGCCGGCTAAGAGCTCTGGTCCGCCGATGAGGCCGGCTGCTATGGGCGAGAAGATGGCGAGGATTCCCGGCAGGATCATGGACTTGAGGGCCGATGTGGTAGAGATGTCCACGCAGCGTCGGTAGTCAGGTATATCCTTTCCCGATAGAATGCCCGGCTTGGCCTTGAACTGCCTGCGAACCTCCTCGATCATCGAGAAGGCCGCTACGCCGATGGCATCCATGGCCATGGAGGAGAACAGGAAGGGTATCATCGCCCCGATGAAAATCCCGATGAGGACGAGGGGGTTGGCAACGGAGATGGATCTGGGATCTATGCCGCTAGCTTCTATGAAGGCGACGAAGAGCACCAGGGACGTGAGGGCTGCTGACCCGATCGCGAAGCCCTTGCCTATGGCGGCCGTCGTATTCCCTACCGCATCGAGCGAATCGGTGATCTCCCTCGTCTCCGGCGGCAGTTCGGCCATGACCGACAACCCTCCGGCATTGTCGGCGATGGGGCCATAGGCGTCCACGGAAAGCTGGATGCCTAGGGTCAACAGCATGCCCAATCCCGCAATGCCCACTCCGTAGAGTCCGGCGAGAGCGTAGGAGGCGGCTATGGCCGCTCCGATGATGAGTATGGGCGGCATGGTAGAGAACATTCCCACGCCCAGGCCCGAGATGATGGTGGTGGCTGGTCCGGTAGTGCAGGCCTTGACGATCTTCTTCACCGGGGCCGTGTCGGTTCCCGTGAAGAACTCGGTTATGAGGCCGATGGCGCTGCCGGCTGCCAGGCCCATGACAGAGGCCAGGGCAACGCCGAGGGCTCCGTAGGCGTCGCGCTCGCCGAAGCGCCCGGTACCGAAGACGAGGAATGCTATGGGGAAGATGAGGGCCAGGGTGATGCCTGCCGCCCAGAAGGAGCCTGCGTTGAGGGCCTTCTGCGGCGATGCGCCGGGCTTCATCCGCACGAAAAGGGTTCCGAGCAGAGAAGCCACCACTCCTGCCGCTGCTGCGGCAAAGGGGAAAAGGGCAAGGCGCACTCTCATGTCTGGAAGGGCCTGAGCTCCTATACCCAGAACGGCGCAGCCGATGATGGAACCCGCGTAGGATTCGAAGAGGTCTGCTCCCATTCCCGCCACGTCGCCCACGTTGTCGCCGACATTGTCCGCTATGACAGCCGGATTTCTGTGGTCGTCCTCGGGAATTCCGGCTTCCACCTTTCCCACGAGATCTGCTCCGACGTCCGCCGCTTTGGTGTATATACCTCCGCCCACGCGGGCGAAAAGCGCTATCGTGGATGCTCCCAGCGAGAATCCGGAGAGCACGGGAAATACCGTCTTCGCGAGTTCGCCGATGCCGCTTCCCGCTATGAGAAGCATCAAGCCCAGAACGAGAGAGGCGCCGAGAAGGGTGAGCCCCACCACAGTCATGCCCATGACCGAGCCACCCGAAAACGCGAACGCGAGGGCAGGGCCTATGCCCTTCTGCGCTGCCTGGGCGGTTCGGGCATTGGCCTTGGTGGCCACGCCCATCCCGAACCAGCCGGAAAGTCCAGAGCACAGGGCTCCGACGAGGAAAGCCAGGGCTTGCAGTCTCAGGGCTCCCGAATTGGCCACGGCGAGGAAGAGGGCTACGAGGGGCACGAAGGCGGCTATCACGAGATATTCCCTGGAGAGGAAAGCCTTGGCGCCGTCGGCGATGTATCCGGAAATCTTCTTCAGCTCGTCCGATTCTATCGGGATGGCGACAATCCGCCTTGCCCTCAGAAAAGAATAGACGAGCGCTGCCAATGAAGCCGCCGATGCGGCCGCGATGCTCAAGCCCAGAACCATGGGACCTCCCGGTTAATTCATAGATTTGGCGGTTCCAGTATAGGGCCTACATCATCCTCGGGCAAGGAATTTTTCAAAGCTTATCGGCAAATGGAGAACGTCAAGGTCGGCGAAGATCAGGAACTGCCGCGGCGCAGTGTGGCGCGGCACAGAGTGGCGCGGCGAGAATCGGCCCATGGGAAAAGGCGCGGCGGCTCAAGCGGCGAGGGGGGAAAATGCATAAATATCCATTTCTTCATCTCCCCGATTGACACGCGCGGTTCTTTGTTGGATAACTGCGGTATTCCAGAAGGGGAGGAGCTTATGGCCAGCTCGTATCCGCTCTATCTCCCATCTATCCTCGTCTCCGGCATTCCATGCCGCGAACCCCTCTTCTATCCCTATCGTAGGTAAGGCGAAGACCGCCACCCCCCGCTCCCATACATGTTTTGCCGGACCCCGTAGGGGGTACCGGATTCCGAGGCGGAGGTCCTAGGTGTCCCCGGACGCCAGGGAAGCCGTCGCCTTCCAGGAGGATCCCGATGATCCGCATTGGCGTCCTTGGCGCTTCCGGCTACGCCGGCGCCGAGCTTGTGCGCATTCTCCTCGCTCATCCCGAGAAGCCGAGCATCTTTCCTTCTTCTGTAAGCTTCGTCGGCAAGCCCCTCGAGGATCTGTATCCTTCCTTGCGTTCGGCCCCATCGCTCGGGAGAGGTTCCTTGACCCTCCTTCCCATGGAGGAGACTCTCGAGGCTTCTGATGTGGTATTTTCCTGCCTCCCCCACGGCCTGGCCGAAGCCCCAGCCGAAAAAATCCTCTCAAAGGGAGGTCTGTTCATCGACATCTCCGCCGATTTCCGCTTTGGAGACGACGAGGAAACCTTCAAGCGATGGTACGGGAAACCCTACATGTCCAGGGAACTCCACGCGAGGGCGGTTTACGGACTGCCCGAACTCAACCGCGCTCTCCTCCGCTCGGCTCGCCTCATTGGAAATCCCGGCTGTTATCCAACCTCGGCCGAACTCGGCCTATTCCCAGCCCTGGCCGAGGGTCTAGCCGACACGGAAAGCATCATCATCGACTCGGCATCGGGGGTGACGGGCGCAGGCAGAGAGCCGAGCGAATCCACCCACTTCCCCGAGTGTTCCCAAGCGGTATCTCCGTACAAGATAGGAGCCCACAGGCATCAGCCCGAGATAGACCGCTATCTCGGCATCATGGCAGGCAAGCCCGTATCCAGCGTCTTCACGCCCCATCTCGCCCCCATGAACCGGGGGATCGTGAGCACGATCTACTTCAGGCTGGCCAAGTCCGCGGACTCGGCCTCCCTCAGGAGCCTCTACGCCGAGTTCTACTCGGGAGAGCCCTTCATTCGGGTACTCCCCCTGGGCGCTTTCGCCAGCAACAGGAATGTCGTCTTCTCGAATCATTGCGATATCTCCGTCCATCTCTCGTCGAACGGCAGGACGGCCATCGTCGTCTCGGCTATCGACAACATGGTGAAGGGGGCGGCAGGCCAAGCCGTCCAGAATATGAACCTGGCCTTGGGCTTGCCGGAGACTGCAGGCCTGGGCGCCGTGCCCCCGGCCTTCTAGGCCGAGGTCAATCTTTATTTCGCCGCGGCCGGGAAAGCCGGGCGGAAGCGAGGCTGAAGTATGAAGCAGATACGGGGAGGGGTTACCGCCCCCAAGGGATTTACGGCATCGGGCATCCACGTTGGCATCCGGAAGAACAGGGAGAAAAAGGATCTCGCCCTGGTGTGGTCGGACAAGCCCTGCGCGGCGGCAGCCGTCTACACTACCAACAACGTCATAGGCCAGCCCCTGGTGGTCACGAAGGATCACCTTTCCGACGGGCTCGCCCAAGCGATCATCGTGAATTCGGGCAATGCGAACACCTGCACAGGCGAGCAGGGCATCCAGGCGGCGCGCCGCATGGCCGCCCTCGTGGCTGAGAGGCTGCCCGTATCGGCTCGGGATGTGATCGTGGCTTCGACGGGGGTGATCGGGCAGCAGCTCGATGTATCGGTGATCGAAGCGGGGATGGACGCCCTCGTGGCCGGTCTTTCGAAGACAGGCAATATCGACGCCCGAGAAGCGATCATGACCACCGACACGGTCAAGAAAGAAGTGGCTATCCAGGTCGAGATCGATGGAGCCATGGTGACGATAGGAGCCATGGCCAAGGGTTCTGGAATGATTCACCCCAATATGGCCACCATGCTCTCCTTCATCACGACGGATTGCTCTATAAGCTCGGCCATGCTCCAGAAGGCCTTGGACGAATCGGTGAAGCGTACCTATAACCGAGTGAGCGTCGACGGCGATACGTCGACCAACGACATGGTGGCCATCCTCGCCAACGGGGAAGCGGGGAATCCGCACATAGAGTCGGAAGGGCCGGCATTCAGGGAGTTCTACGACGCCCTCAACTGGCTCAACACCCAACTCGCCCGCATGATAGCCAAAGACGGCGAGGGAGCCACCAAGCTCATCGAGTGCGTGGTAGAGCAAGCGGCCGACGAGGCCAAGGCCGAAGAGCTCGCCAAGGGCGTCATCTGCTCCAGCCTGGTGAAAACCGCCTTCTTCGGGGCGGATGCCAACTGGGGCCGCATCCTCTGCGCCCTGGGCTACACGCGCAAGGACTTCGACCCATCCAAGGTGGATGTGGCATTCGAGAGCGCTTCGGGCTACATTGAAGTGTGCAAGAACGGGATCCCGCTCCCCTTCAGCGAGGAAAAGGCCAAGAAGATACTATCCTACCAGGAAGTTACGGTATATGTGGGGCTGAACGAAGGAGAGGCCCAGGCCACGGCCTGGGGTTGCGATCTCTCCTACGAGTATGTGAGGATCAACGGCGACTACCGGACCTAGTACCGAATGCGCCCTGATTTTCGAGTAAAGCATTTTGTGAGACGAGCATAAGGAGCGAATCATGGTTTCGGACAATGTGAGGGCCGATATCCTTCTCCAGGCCATGCCCTATATCGAACGCTTCGCGGGCAAGGTCGTGGTGGTGAAATACGGCGGGGCGGCGATGATCAACGAGGGAGTGCGGGCAGCCGTGCTCCAGGACCTCATCCTCATGCGCCAGGTCGGCATGTATCCCGTCCTCGTGCACGGGGGCGGGCCGGAAATAGACAGGATGCTCAAGAAGCTGGGCAAGGAGAGGGTTTTCGTCGACGGGCTCCGCTACACCGACGACGAGACCATGGAGATAGTCCAGATGGTCCTGGCAGGCAAGGTGAACAAGGACCTCGTCGCCCACATAGCCAGGCAGGGCGGAAGGGGTATTGGACTCTGCGGGGGCGACGGTGGGCTCTTCAAGGCCGAGAGGCTGGTGAAGAACGGCAAGGATCTGGGAATGGTCGGAGAGATTGCCGAAGTGGATCCCAAGGCCGTCAAAGTGGCCTTGGAAGCCGGATTCATCCCCGTGGTCTCGACGATAGCGCTCCGGCAGGACGAAGAACCCGGGTATTTCAACATCAACGCCGATACAGCCTCGGCCGAGCTCGCGGGAGCCATGGGAGCCGAAAAGCTCATCCTCCTCACCGATGTCCCCGGCATCCTAAAGGATATGGCCGATCTGTCCACCCTCATTTCGGTGGTTGAGCGGGAAAACGTGCCTGCCCTCGTCAGCCAGGGCGTCGTCTCGGGGGGCATGATCCCCAAGGTGGAATGCTGCGTAAAAGCCCTGGAACTCGGCGTCAAGACGACCCATATTCTCGACGGGAGGTCGCCGCATTCCCTCCTCATAGAGATTTTTTCCGACAGCGGCATGGGGACGATGATCGTATGAGCGATAGATTCATGAACACGTACAAGCGGACAGGGCTTGTTTTGGATCACGGGAGTGGCGCTACCATCTACGCGGACGACGGGGTCGAGTATATCGATTTTACCGCTGGCATAGGCGTCAATTCCCTCGGCCACGCCCATCCCGCCCTGGTGGCTGCGATAGCGGATCAGGCAGCCAAGCTCATCCATGTTTCCAACTATTTCCTCACCGACGTCTCGATCCAGGCCGCCGAAAAGCTCTGTTCCATGGCCGGCTTCGACAAGGTCTTCTTTTGCAACTCGGGGGCCGAGGCGAACGAAGGCCTCATCAAGATTGCCCGAAAATACGGCTCTTCGAAGAATCCAGAAAAGAACCTCATCGTCACGTTGAAAGGCTCCTTCCACGGGCGCACGGTCACGACGGTGACGGCCACGGGCCAGGACAAGTTCCACAAATTCTTCGGTCCCTTCACGCCCGGCTTCATCTACGTCAAGGCCAACGACCTGGCCGCCCTCGATGCCGCCCTCACCGACACGGTCTGCGCCTTCCTCTTCGAGCCGATACAAGGCGAAGGCGGAGTCAACCCCCTCGACTCGGGCTATCTCCGGGCTGCCGAAGCGCTTTGCAGGGAACGCGACATCCTCTTCGTAGCCGACGAAGTGCAGACGGGAGTTGGAAGGCCGGGCGCATTCCTCGCCTGCACGAAGCTGGGAGTCAGCCCGGACATGGTGGGCCTGGCCAAGGGCCTGGCGGGCGGAGTGCCCGTGGGAGCCGTGCTGGCTCGTGGACTCTGCGCCGACACACTTCAGCCTGGCGATCATGGAACCACGTTCGGCGGCAATCCGCTCGCGGCGGCAGCAGCCAACGTCGTCCTCAGCGAACTATCGAAGCCGGGATTCCTGGCGGAAGTAGAGCGGAAAGGCGAAAAGATCCGAGCGGCGATCCGTTCCTGGAAAAGTCCTCTCGTAAAGGAAGTAAGGGGCATGGGCCTCATGGTTGGCATCGGCGTCACCCTCCCCCCCGGCGATATCGTTACAGCCTGCCGCTCGAATGGGCTCCTCGTGCTCACCGCGGGCGACGACACGATTCGCCTCCTCCCCCCCCTCGTTATCACCGATGAGGAGATCGATCGCGGTCTTTCGGCTATGGAATCGGCCCTCGGCACGTTGGCGAAGGGATGAAGGAATGGCAGGAGATAGTGCCGCCAACGATCTGAACCGCACCTATCGCGCCCGCAGGGAAAAAGTAGCCGCAGCGCTCAAGGCCCGAGGAATCGCCGCCGCCCGCTTCGACGACTTCGAGCACATGCGCAGTCCATCGCTTCGCTATCTCTGCGGCCACCCGGGCGACGCTTTCCTCATTATCACGAGCGAGGCCTCCTCCGCCCTTGTGGCGTGGGATCGCATCATGGCTGACAGGATGGCGTCCGTCGACAAGATTTTTCCGTATACGGATTTCGGCAGGAATTCCGCTGAAGCGACTCGTTTCGTCCTCAGCGAACTGGGAATTCCTGCCGGCCGAAGGCTGGAACTGCCGGAGGCGACGCCGTACCCGACTTTCATAGCCCATGCGCAAGCCCTGGACGATTGGGATTTAGTCTGCGAGCGCGGGGGCATAGACGCGACCGTACTGGAGATGCGGTCTCTCAAGGATTCCGCCGAGCTCGCCGTCTACGAGCGAGTGACAGCCTTGACGAACCGCCTCATGGATTCAATCGAGACGGGCATCCGATCGGGGAGGCTCGGTACCGAGCTCGATGTCGCCCTCTTCATAGAGAAGGAAGCGAGATCTGCCGGGGCCGAGGGCACTGGCTTCGACACCCTGGCGGCAGGCCCTGCGCGCAGCTTCGGGATCCACGCCTTTCCCAATTACGGAGCCGGGCCATTCGCTACGAGAGGCCTCTCGATCCTCGATTTCGGCATAGTCATAGACGGATATACATCCGACGTCACCATGAGTTTCGCCCGAGGTCCCCTCGCGGAAAAGCAGAAGACGATGGCGCGCCTCGTGCAGGAAGCGCATGACACGGCGATAGCGGCATGCGCTCCCGGCGTGGCCGCCCGCGATGTTGCCGCTGTCGTCGAAGGCCTTTTCGCGGCCTCCGGCTTCTCCATGCCCCACGCGCTGGGCCATGGCATCGGGCTCGAAGCCCACGAAATGCCCGGCATCAACATGAGGGAAGGGAATGACGCTATCCTGAGGCCTGGCAATATCGTCACCATAGAACCGGGACTCTACGATCCAGATCTAGGCGGCGTCCGCCTCGAGGATGACATCCTGATCACCAGTACCGGCCGGATAGTCTTGACTTCTTCGAGGATCGTAGAACTCGGCGGGGCGCTTTAGGAAGAAGCCTTCTTCCCCTTCCGCCGTTCCGCCTGTCCCTTCTTTTCTCTGGTCGTGGCCGCCGTGATGGCCGCTCGCCCAGCGGGATTGGCAAGGGCCAGGAGCATCTCGGCCGCATAGCTCTTCACGCTCGCCTCCACGGAAAACTCGAGGGCGAGATCGCGGAGCCTCCTCTCGTCCAAGAGTCTTCTGGATTCCTCATCCGAGTCCTCGCCATCGGCTAGAGAGGAAGCCAGGGCGTTCCCGAGCGCCGCCGAAGTAGCTTTCGCGGAGAGTTCCACGCTCCGCCTGAAGCGTTCATAAAAGCCCTTCGCTTCCTCTACGCCATGCCCCGCGCCCGAACCTTCTTCGCCGCCATCGCGTACATTTTTCCCCTCACTGGAGCCCAAGAGCAGGACCAGATCCTGCATGGACAAAACCCGCTTCAGCGTGAAGACTGCCAGCAGAAGGGCGATATGCTCCTGCCTGTATTTCTTCCCCTCGGCTCGGGGAACGATCTTCGCCTTGACGTAGTTATTGATCATGGAGGGCGTCATGGAGCTCTCGCCCCCGGGTTTCACGAATATATCGAGCTGCCGCTCCAGATAGGTAATCACCTGGTCCATATACAGCCCCAGGTCGGGGAGTTGCGCCCAATCGGCCGTAGTCTTGCACTCAAGAACATCGCAATACTGGTGCAATGCCAACTTCGTGATCTCATCCATGGAGCAAAGGTAGCATACGGCGATCGACATGAAAAGATATTTCCAAATTTATATTGACGCTATTTATATTATATAATAGTATTATGTTTACTAGTTTATATAGTTTTAATTACTATATAATGAATTCATCGGAGGCTGTTCGTGATATATGACTGCGTATATCTCTTCGGAGATTCGGTAGCTCGAGGGATAATTTTAGATGAAAATGGGAATTATACCCCAACGCAAGAGAGCTTCGCCCTGCTGGCGGCTAGAAAGCTCGGCGTCGATCTCGTCAACAAGGCCCGGTTCGGCTGCACCATCTCCAAGGGCCTCGAAATTATGCTACGATGGCTCTCGTGCGAACGGGTCCACGTTCGCGCTGCTGGGAGCGAAGCCTTGGCCATTCTGGAATTCGGAGGCAACGACTGCGATTTCCTCTGGGACCAGGTGGCGGCAAGACCCGAGGCCGAACATCTCCCTGCTACCCCGCTCGGCACGTTTTCCGCCTTGTATGCCCAGATGATAGACACGCTCCGCTCGAACGGGTTCAGGCCGGCTATCATGAGCCTCCCTCCCCTCGTCGCCGACCGCTACCTCCAATGGATAACCCGCACCGGCCTGGATCGGAGCGCTATCGTATCGTGGCTGGGCGACGTTCAACAGATCTTCCGTTGGCATGAAAGTTACGATCAGGCGGTTAGGAAGATAGCCGAATCCAAATCCTGCCCACTTCTGGATATCCGGAAAGCCTTCCTCGAAAAGCCCGACTACCGCCGGTTCATGTGCCAGGACGGGATCCATCCGAACAGGGAAGGCCACAGGCTCATCGAAGCTTACCTCGAAACCTATGCCTCGGGCAGCTGATAGGCGAGGAGGGACAAGCCCGCTAGCTGGATCGCACGATCAACCGGGGCTCCAGCTTTATCTGAATGTGCGATGATTCCAGTTCCGATTTCCGCAGTCCCGACGACCATTGCGCATCGTTGATCATGTCTACGATCGAACGCGCGCTGCGCCTGCCCATCGCTTCCCCATCCTGGCGTATGGTCGTAAGGCCCAAGAGATCGGAGATGTGCAGGTCGTCGTATCCCAACATAGGCACCCTGATACCCGATTCCTTTCCCGCCCTGAGTCCGCCATAAGCCAATTCGTCGCAAAAATAGAATATGCCGTCGAATCGGCCCGATTCGAGGACTTCCTTCGTTATATCCGCCGCCAGATTCTCGTCCCGGGGAATGTAGCGTGCTTCGAACGAATCTATCCCGCCCGCAGTCAGACTGTCCGAGAATCCGCGGAAGCGCAATTCCTGCTGTTGAGACTGGGCGGTAAGGCCGATGTAGAGTGGCGAGCGAACGTTTTTTTCCAGAAGATATCGAGCCGCTATCTGCCCCCCGAGATAGTTGTCGAAATATACGCAGGGATCTTTCTGGCTGAAATAATCGACATACAGGTAGGGGATTCTCCTTCGGGCTATGGCTTGGCACTCGTCAGCCGCCATCTCCTTCGCGAAAACCAGGAGGCCGTCCGGGGCCTCGTCGAGAACCAGGTCTATCACATTCTTGCGATTTCCGCGCAGGTTGAGGATCATCACGTTGAACGAGGCTTCGTCCAGCTCGTTGATTATCCCCTTCAGCACGCTCAGGAAGAATTGGTGAACGATATTCGGCATCAAGACAGCAATGAAACTGTTGGAAGGCTTTCCTCGTATCAGGTGCTGCGCACTCTTGTTCGGCCGGTATTTGAGTTCGGCCGCCATATTTACTACCAGTTCGCGAGTAGCCGCGGCCACCTTCGGGCTTCCGCTCAGGGCCCGGGACACTGTGCCGACGTTCAATCCCAAGCGCTCGGCGATTTCCTTCAGAGTGATATTCGGTCTATCGTTCGGCATCTGGATAAAACATACAACGAGCGCCGAGGCCTTGGCTAGGCGCGGCCCGCAATCACGAGAGAGCCACCATGTGCCGGGCTATTTCAGGGCTCCCTGCGTGATCCCTCTCATCACGAACTTCTGCAGGAGGAGGAATATGGTTATCACGGGGATCATGGTGAGCACCAGCGCCGCCAGAATGAGGTTGTAATCGGCCGAATAGGTTCCGTAGAAGTAGAACGTGGAAAGCTGGAGCGTCCTGTCCTTGGCCGACATCAGGACCAGGGAGGGCAGGAGGTAATCGTTCCATATCCACAAGACATCGAGAATCACGATCGTCACCGTGATGGGGATGAGCATGGGGAAGACGATCTGAAAAAACCTCTGGTAGGGGGATGCCCCGTCGATCACAGCCGCCTCTTCCATTTCCAAAGGGATTCCCTTGATGAAACCCGAATACAGGAAGACCGCCATATTCGATCCGAAACCCAGATACATGTAGATGAGCGACAGCTTGCTGCTGAGGAAATGGATGCTGGAATATATCTTCAACAGGGGGATCATGACGGCTTGGAATGGGATGTAAATCGAACCCACCATCAGAAAGAACATCAGCTTGTTGAGCCTCCATCGTTTCCTTGCGAACAGGTGAGCCGCCATGGAGGAGAATAGGGTGATGCCGACGATGCTGAAGATGGAGATGACAAGGGTATTCATAAAGGCGAAAGGATACTTCATCTTCGCGGCGGCCATTTTGTAATTTGAGAAATCGATGGATTTCGGAAGCGCCAGGGGATTCGACACGATCTGGTCATAGCTTTTGAACGAGTTCAGTACTACCAGCAGGAAAGGTATTAGATAGAGAGCCATGAATAGGAGGAGAAAAAGCGTCTTGATACCTCTGAAGATCCTCGCTCCGGCAGTGTTTTTCTTCACATTTCCACCTCGAGGCGCTTCGTGAAATACACTTGCAGCAGCGCTACGCTCACGACTATGGCGAAGAGGAGAATCGACTGGGCCTGGCCCGGTCCGTAAGCCTCGGAAATGAAGGCTGTCTTGTAGATATTCATGGAGATCAGCTCTGTGCTTCCGTACGGGCCCCCATTGGTCAAGGCGAGGTTGAGTTCATAGACCATGAATCCCTTCTGCAGAATCAAGAATAGGCAGACAACGAAAGATGGCATCACGAGGGGTATGACGATGTCCTTGATCTTCCTGAGGCCAAAAGCCCCGTCCATAGTGGCAGCCTCCAATACCTCCTGTGGGATGCTGACGATCCCCGCGATGTAGATGATCATGAGATAGCCGGATTTCTGCCATACCGTCACGAGCACTAGAGCCCAGAAGGCCTTTTGGGGATTCCCCAGCCATGAATACGAGAAGAGCCCTATCCCTGTCGCCTGGCCTAGATGAACCAGGACTTTCGAGAAGATGAACGACCAGAGGAATCCGAGAACGACCCCGCCGATCAGGTTGGGCGTGAAGAACCCAACCCTGTAGACACTCTGCCCCCTCACGCCGGAGGTCAGGATATACGCTAGCGAGAAACCCACGATGTTAGTCAGGAGGCTCACTGCGCCGACATATCCAAGCGTCAGCACGAAGGAATGCCGCACGGATTTGTCGGAAAGGATGGTTCTGTAGTTCTCAAGCCCAACGAAGGAGAAACCGGTAGAGATGCCATCCCAATTCGTAAAAGTCAGGAATATGCCGAAGGCGAAAGGGAGGACGATCACCGTCATGAAGAAGAACGTAGACGGCCCCGCGAAACCAAGGTACATCCGTAATTTGGATATGAAGCTCCGCTCGTCTTTGATGACTCCATCCCTCCTGGCGGCAGGGACAGCGAATCATTCTCCATAATGGAGCGACCCTGCCGTCCCCGCTGCCGCAGGCAAGCATCCGCTAATACTATTTCACTTTCTTCCAGTAATCCTCGATTTCTTTCAGAAGCTCGTCCCTTTTGATCACGTTGGCCAAGTACTTCTGCATCGGAATACCTAGCTTCGCCCAGTGATCGGAAGGGGTCTGCGGCCAGAAGATGGTCCTGTCTTTCGCGATGTAATCTTTGATTATCGACTGCGAAAGAGGATCTTTCGGCATGAGGGCGATATTCCTGAACGCTGGGATGATACTGTATTTGTTGACTATCACGTCTTGTCCAACAGGTGAGTATACCAACCATTCAAGGAACTTTTTTGCCGCGGCCTGCTGTTCTTTAGTATTCTGCTCTGCGTCGATGGCGATGAATTTCGTTATACCCAGCGGTATTCCGGAATTTCCATACGCACCGGGGTCGTTGGCCACCGGCACAGGCAAGAATCCGAAATGTGTGTCCTGGGTCAACTTGGAGAGTAGCGGCCATACCCAGTTACCCTGGAAATAGAAAGCCGCCTTGCCCGAAGCAAATTGCATATTGACGTTGTCGTAGCTGGGAGACATCGGATCCTTGGCGTTTATGTTGTACTTTTTGAGCAGGTCGAAGGTATCGAGAAGGCCGTTGAAGGCCTCGTTCTTGTCTAGATCTATCTTGCCGGCCTTGAGATCGGCCTGCATCGCTTCCCAGCCGACCTGGTTCTTGGACTGGGCATATCCAGTATAAAGGAAATGCCCGCCCACGGACCAATCATCCTTGGCGACAACCACGGCTCCGATGCCCGCAGCCTGGAGCTTCCTGCAAGCCGAATCGAGATCCTTGACTGTCTTGATCGACTGAGGATCTATGCCTGCTTTGTTCAGCAAGCTCCTGTTATAGATGATACCATACCCTTCCACGGTCACGGGGAAGGCTATGACCTTCCCGCCGGGAGTAGCGAGATCCATAGCCGGAGTCGGAATTATGTCCTTGACCCACCGTTCGGAGGAAAGATCGGCGAGCTTGTCCTTGACTTTCAAGATGCTGGTTATCTTGTCCATGAACAGGGTTGGAGCATTGCCAGCTGCGTACAAAGCCATCACTTTTTCCCAGGGCGATTGGCCAACCGGAGCAGCCAACAGCTCGACGGAGATTCCTGGGTTTTCTTTTTCGAACAGCTTTGCGGCCTCCTCCAGCTGAGACTGGATTTCTCCCTTCGAGTTCATGAAGGTTATCTTGGTTCCTTCCGCATAAACCGCCGCAGCAAGGGAAATGCAGATGAAAAACGCCACAATCCTTTTCATGACCTTCCTCCTCCTTTCGGCGAAAACCAGGAACATACCGATTCCTCGTGTTCCCACCACGCGCCTTCTTGCATCACACCCAGGTTCCCCAGCGTATCGACGCGATCAGCGAGATTGCGCAATTGGTAATACAAACGTTTGCATTACTATTTCAAGACTATACGCATAATTTCTGCTTTGTCAAGTTTTAAATGCAGAAATTTTCTATGCTGCCATTTTCAGCGGTGAAGGTGATACGCGCCTTCTTTGTGGCGAGACTCGCGTCCAGCGAACAGAAGGTATTCTCCTTCCTCCACGTTATGACTATCGAGCTTTCATCGAATCCTTCGAGCGAAAACGATCCGGCGAAAGCCGGATGCTCGTTCCTGAAGCGAATGAGATCAAAGAGCCGTTTGACTACCGGCTTTTCACACGCAGAATCGATTTCCTTTTGGGAGTAATTATGCCGGTTGACTGACCTGCCGATTCCGGTTTCTTCCAACGCTCCGTAGTCGTTCTCTCCGGCAAGCAATCCTACATAGTATACCTGAGGCGTCCCCGGGACGAAGAACTGGATCGCCCTCGCGGCGATGTAGGCATCGGGATCCCTCCCCAGAGCGTCGAAATACGTGCAATTTATCTGATGCGTATCGATAGCCTCGCTTCCCATCTGGCCGGATCGAACTCGGCTCAGGTTGGCTCCGCGCGCCAGGCAGGTATCGACTATCTGCGTGATTTCCGCCGAAGAAAGCACTCCCTCCAAATCTGGCCAGATCGGAATGCCGTCGTGGCAGTCCAGCATGGTGTATCTATTCCCTGTGCAGGAAAGCAGGTGTTCCCGGAGTTTCGACGAGGATTGCGAGTAAAAGGAATACAGCAATAGCGCCGGCAAAGCGAAGTCGTACACAGAATGACCCTCGGCGGCTAGTCTCTTCAGGATATCTGGGCGTGCATGGATCTCCAGCAACAGCTCTATGCCCAACTCGTCCGCTATCGACCGTATCCAGGCAATGAATTCATGGAAATCCGGCTCGACGCAAAAACAGTTGGTTCCGCGCTTTTTAATAACATACCCGACCGCGTCAAGACGCACGATTTTGATGCTGTGGCTCGCGAAATTCTCGAGGATTTCCTTCAGGAGTCGGCGCGCAGAAGGAGACTTCACGTCGAGATC
>DATCUA010000082.1:0-16914 GCA_036567645.1 Rectinemataceae bacterium
CCGACCGGCTTCTGTAATCGTGTAGAGCTTCTTGGCAGGCAGCTTTTCCTGGGCCACCACCTCTATGGTCACCGCCCCGTCCTTGTGCAGTTGCACCAAGGTGCCGTAGATCTGGTTGTTGTTCCCGGACCAATGGAAGGAGAGGGCGTCGGAAAATCGCTTTTTGAGCTCGTAGCCCGTGAAGGGCTTCCAGCTCAGGAATCCCAGGATAGCATGACGGATCGACATGAATGCACTATATGTTACATATAACATAGTGTCAACAGGCACTAGCAAACCTCTCGACAAGGATTGCGCGCCAGGGCTCCGCTACAGAACTGCGTCATCGGGGCGCGTCCATCCTCGCCGACCAGCGGCCTTGATCTGCGGTAATGGCGGTGTATCATGGCAGTAGCACCCGGTCGCGAGCCCGAGCCTGGCCGCTGAACCGCTAGAAAACAATGTCGAAAACGGAGGGTTGTCGGAATATGTGCGGAATAATCGGATACACCGGACCTAGGAAGACCTCCACCATTCTCCTCGAGGGTTTGCGCCGCCTGGAATACCGCGGCTACGACTCGGCTGGCATTGCCGTGGGAGCGCCGGGCACAGGGCTCTCGATAATAAAGACGGTAGGCAAGATAGCCACGCTCAAGGCAGCAGTGCCAGCGACGATCGATGGAACCTGGGGTATCGGCCATACGCGCTGGGCAACCCATGGCGGCGTAACCCAGCCGAACGCCCATCCGCATACGGATTCCAGCGGCAGGATAGCAGTCGTGCACAACGGAATCATAGAAAACCACGCCACCCTGAGGGCCATGCTGGAAAAGAAGGGCTGTGTTTTCTCGAGCCAGACCGACACCGAGGTCATTCCCCAGCTGATCGCCCAGTATTACAAGGGCGACCTCCTCGAAGCTCTGCTCAAGGCCCTTCCTTTCCTCCAGGGCACCTATGGTATCGCCTGTGTGCACGCGGACGAGCCGGGCAGGATCGTTGGCGCGCGCAATGGGAGCCCTCTCGTCGTCGGCATAGGCGCGAATGAGATGTTCCTCGCTTCCGATATTACTGCCATGGTCGCGTACACGAACAAGGTGGTCTACCTCAACGACGGGGAAGCGGTGGACATCGAGGCTGACAGATACGCGATTATCGATAGGGACGAACAGTCCGTGGAAAGGAAAGCCGACGAGATCACCTGGGAGCTCGGATCGATAGAGAAGGGCGGCTACCCCTGGTTCATGGAAAAGGAGATATTCGAACAGCCGGATTCCATAGGCCGCGCCATCTCGGGCAGGTTGGATGCCGAAAACGCCACGGCGAAGCTCGGCGGGCTCAATTTGGGAAAGAAGGAGCTGTCGGCCATCGGCAGGGTCAAGGTGATCGCCGCGGGTACGAGCTGGCACGCCGGCCTCGTGGGCTGCCAGCTCCTCGAGCAGGTGGCGCGAATTCCGGCCCAAGCCGAACTCGCTTCAGAGCTACGCTACCGCAACCCGGTCGTGGAGAAGGACAGTCTCTGGTTCACCGTGAGCCAGTCGGGCGAGACGGCCGATTCCCTTTACGCCATGCGCGAAATCCAAAGGAAAGGCGCCATCGTCCTGGGAATCTGCAACGTGGTAGGCTCGACCATAGCCAGGGAATCCGACGGCGGCATCTATGTCCATTCGGGACCAGAGATAGCCGTGGCCTCGACCAAGGCATTCACCAGCCAGCTGGCCGCATTCTATCTCTTCTCTCTCCTGATGGCGCGTATGCGCCATCTCTCGCGAGAGGAGGGATCGGCTTTCCTCGCCCAGCTCCAGTCTGTCCCCTCCCTCGTGGCCAAGACCCTCGAGCAGAGGGAAACCGTCCTCCGCATAGCTAAAAAGTATTGTAAAGCCAAGGATTTCCTCTTCCTCGGCAGGGGCATGCTCTACCCCATAGCCCTGGAGGGCGCACTCAAACTCAAGGAGATCAGCTATATCCACGCAGAAGGCTGCTCGGCCGGGGAGATGAAACATGGCCCCATAGCCTTGGTCAGCCCCGAGGTTCCTTCTGTCTTCCTCGTCTCAAGCGATTTCCTGAGAGAGAAGACTATTTCCAACATTCGAGAGATCAAGGCCAGGGGCGGTCCGGTCATTGCAGTGGGCGTGGAAGGGGACAGCGAGCTCGCATCCCTCGTGGATGACTTCATCCCCGTGCCGGCTTGCGACCCACGCTTCCTTCCCTTCACCATGGTAGTTCCTCTCCAGCTTCTGGCCTACTTCTGCGCCCTCGAACTCGGAAGGGACGTGGATCAGCCGAGGAACCTCGCCAAGAGCGTCACCGTGGAATGAAGCCCCCTCACAGGGAACGGATGAGGTTCTCGTAGAAGAGGGCGCAGCGGTCGAGATCCTCGAGCCTCAGCCGTTCGTTCTCCCCGTGGACGCCTTTCAGATCCTCCCCATCCTGGGGCAGGCAGGTGAAGCGATAGGTGTCGCGAACCAGGCCCCGATAATGTTTGGTGTCGGTCCCCGCGCTGAAGAGAAAGGGCAGGCAGGCAGCTTCGGGATGCGAAGCCGCGAGGGCAGAGCAGACGAGCTTCCACCCCTCGCCCTCCGTGCTCGACTCCTCCGATGGCTCCACTTCGTGGCCAGGGTGTTTGGCCGAGGCTGTCACCCCGAAGCGCTCAACGAGACTCGAAATCGCATGCACAGCCTCTTCCACCGATTCCCCGGGAAGGATGCGCATGTTGACTGTCGCCTCTGCGCAGTCGGCGAGGACGTTCTCCTTGGGGCTGGCCTGGAGCATGGTGCATGCCCGCGTGGTCCTGATGAGGGCGTCCGTCGTAGGAGAGGATCCGAATGCGGCTTTGAGGACGGGGGCGAAGAGCCAGAGGTTGGATAAGAGGAAGCGGTAGGGCTGGCTTGCCTCCTTGGCCAGGCTCGATACGAAGGATCGCACTGTCTTCGTGAACCGGGCAGGTGATGGATGGCTTTCGATGGCGCATATCGCCCTGGCCAAGGCGCCTGGAGCCGTCCTTCTGGGCGGCATGGATGCGTGCCCTCCCGTGCCGGGCGCGCTCAGCGTGAGGTCGAGATAACCTTTTTCCGCCACTCCTACGAGGGCGAGGGGCCGCTGGGCGAAGCCGATGAGCCTGATGGCTATCGGACCCCCCTCGTCGAGGAGGAATGAGGCTTGCACGCCCTTGGCCTTGAGCCTGAGCGCTATAGCCGCGGCTCCCCTCGAGCCGCCCGTCTCCTCGTCTCCTCCGAAGGCGAAATAGACGGTCCTGCGGGGCCTGAAGCCCGCCGCGGCCAGCGTGTCGGCGGCTTCCAGCATGGATGCTAGAAGAACCTTGATGTCCTGGGTGCCTCTTCCCCAAATGCAGCCCTCCGCAATATCGCCCGAAAATGCGCCGCGCTTCCACTTCTCGGGATCGCCAGGAGGAACGACATCGAAATGGGCGCAGAGGATGACAGGAGGCGAATCCGGTTCCTTGCCGAGCCAGGTATAGAGTAGTGCGCGGTCGGATGGCTCTTCGCGCGAGATAGTCGAATGGATGGAGGGAAAGAGGGTGGGCAGGGCGGCTTTCAATGCGGAAAAGGCGGTTTCATCCTCATCGGCGGGAGTGTAGGACGAGACCGTGGGATAGGAGACGAGAGCCGAGAGCTTCTCGGCCAGCCGCGGATAGCGCGGAACGAAGGTAGCCAGCATCTGATTTCCTTCCTTTCCGAACGAGTATGGGATACCATGGATTCGAGGTCAACGTAGAGGAGGCACTCCCATGGATCCAAAAGCAGAGGCTGGGAGAGGCATACGGATCACCAAGCGAGCTTTTCTCGCGAGCTTTATCATGCTTTTGGCCCTCATGATCCTTGCGGGAATCCTCGCCACGGTTCTGCCTTCGGGCAGCTATGAACGAAGCGGGGCGGATGCTGGTTTTCGGGTGATCCCCGGTTCCTATGAGGTACGGGAAAAGCCGCCCTATCCGGCGTGGAGATGGTTGACCGCGCCCTTCGAAGTACTGGTTTCGGGCGACGGGGTTCAAGCCCTTGTGATAATCGCTTTCATAATGATAGTAGGTGGGGCTTTCGCGATCCTCGACAAGGCGGGCGCTCTAGCCGCCACCGTGGATTACATCGCGAAAAGATACTCTTCCCGAAAATATCTCCTTCTCGCCCTGGTTTCCCTGTTCTTCATGGGGATCGGCGCCCTCCTGGGCATTTTCGAAGAGACCATACCCCTGGTACCCCTGGCAATCGCCCTCGCAGCCTCTCTCGGTTGGGATGTCTATGTGGGATTGGGCATGAGCATACTGGCAACGGGTTTCGGTTTCTCGGCAGCCATTGCCAACCCCTTCAGTATTGGCACGGCCCAGAGGCTCTCGGGCCTGCCCCTCTTTTCCGGAGCTGGTTTCCGCGTCCTAGTATTCCTGGCTGTCTACGGTATTCTCTATGCTTGGCTTTTTTTTACCGCGCGCAGATCTGAGGGCGAGCCGCGGGATGGGGCGGCTCATCGCATGCCTGGCTTCGTGGCCGATCCCCTTCCTGCATCCATCGGCATTCCGCGCTCCGCATCCTTGTCGTCCCATATCGATCCGTCGAGAGGAGCCCGGGTCTTCGGCATATCCTTCGTCTTTCTGATCCTTCTCATCGTCGTTTTCGCCGCGGTGCCCCGGCTTTCCGATTTCTCGATGCCCTTGATCGCCTTGGTATTTCTCGCTTCGGGACTCGGCTCGGGCTTGGCTTCGGGCCTTGGGCTCCGCGCTTGTACCAAAGCCTTCCTCGATGGCATAACCGGCATACTTCCAGGAGTCGTCCTCATCCTCATGGCCATGTCGGTCAAATACATCATCGTCGCCGGAGCCGTGATGGACAGCATCCTCCACTGGGCGGCGGGCTTCGTGGAGGGAGCGAGCGGGGCCAAGGCGGCGGCTCTCATCTACCTCCTCACCCTCGGCATGAACTTCTTTATCGGATCCGCCACGGCCAAAGCCTTCCTCCTCATCCCCATACTGGCTCCCCTCGCCGATCTTGCCGGAATCACCCGCCAGGTGGCAGTCCAGGCATTCGCCTTCGGCGACGGTTTTTCAAATATGATCTACCCCACCAACGCCGTACTCCTCATCTCTCTGGGATTGGCGGGCGTATCCTGGATATCCTGGTTCAAACGCACCTGGCTTCTGCAACTATTTACCCTCGGGCTTACCCTAGCGCTCCTTCTGGCCGCCCAGGCCGCAGGGTACTCCTGATCGGGCCGATTCCCTATCCGCCCCGTTCCGAATCCCGCCCGATCCGGCTATACTCCCCACCATGGCCGAATTCGTCCACCTCCACAACCACACCGACTATTCACTTCTCGACGGGGCAGCTCCGGTAGAAAAACTCGCTGCCGCAGCCAAGGGACAAGGCATGCGCGGCATTGCCATCACCGACCACGGGAATCTCTTTGGGGCACTTTCCTTCTACGACGCCTGCAGGAAGGAAGGTATCAATCCCATAGTTGGATTCGAAGCCTATATGGCGAGCGGCTCCCTCAAAGACCATGTCGGCTCGGAAAGCGGCAACAAGTATTGGCACTTCATTCTTCTCGCCGAAAACGAGGAAGGCTACCGCAACCTCATCAAGCTATCGTCCATCGCCTACACCGAAGGCTTCTACTACAAGCCGAGGATAGACGACGAGGTCCTCGCTTCACATTCGCGGGGCATCATCGCCTCTTCAGCCTGCCTGGCTGGGGAAATACCATCGCTCATCCTGGCAGGCAAGCCGGAAGCCGCGGAAAAAAGAGCCCTCTATTATCGGGAACTCTTCGGGCCCGAGCGTTTCTACCTGGAACTCCAAGACCATGGGCTGGAAGAGCAGAAGCTGGTCAACCGCGAACTGATTTCGCTTTCCAGGCGCTCGGGCATACCCCTGATAGCGACGAACGATCTCCATTACATCAAGAAGGAAGACGCTTCGGCCCAGGACATCCTCCTCTGCGTGGGCACCAACCGCAAGCGCGCCGACCAGACGAGGATGCGTTTTCCAAACAACCAGTTCTACCTCAAGTCAGCTCAGGAGATGGAAGCTCTCTTCCCCGAAACCCCCGAAGCCCTGTCCAACACCCTCAAGATCGAGGAAATGGCCAGGCTCAAGATCGAGTTCCCCGGCCCTTTGCTACCAGACTACGAAATCCCCCGGGGCTTCGACTCCCCAGAAGCCTATATTCGACACCTCACCATGGAGGGCCTCGCGAAGAGATATCCCAACGCGAGTAAAGAGATCCTCGAGCGGGCGGAATACGAGCTTTCGGTTATAACCAAGATGGGGTTCACGGGTTATTTTCTAATTGTATGGGACTTTATTGACTGGGCTAAACGGCATGGCATACCCGTTGGTCCCGGGCGTGGCTCGGGTGCTGGTTCGATTGTCGCCTATGCTCTGAGGATAACCGACATCGATCCCCTGAAATACGATCTCCTCTTCGAGCGCTTCCTCAATCCCGAACGCATATCGATGCCGGACTTCGATGTGGATTTTTGCTTCGAGCGCAGAGGCGAGGTGATCGAGTACGTCACTCGAAAGTACGGCACGGATAGGGTGGGCCAGATCATCACCTTCGGAACACTGAAGGCCAAGGCCGTGGTCAAGGATGTGGCGCGCTCTCTCGATATACCATTCGAGGAGGCCAACAACCTCGCCAAACTCATTCCAGAGGATCCCAAGATGACCTTGGAGACCGCCTTGGAGATAGAGCCCAAGCTCGCCCAGCTGGCCGCGGATCCCCGCTACAAGGAGCTCTTCGAAATCAGCTTCAAGCTGGAGCATCTACACCGGCACTCGTCCATACACGCGGCTGGCATCGTTATCGGCAAATCCATGCTCTCCGATTTCGTGCCTCTCTACAAGGATCCCAAAACCGGCTCCATCTCCACCCAGTATACCATGGAGTACCTGGAGCGATGCGGTCTCGTCAAGATGGACTTCCTAGGCTTGAAGACCCTCACCCTCATTGAGAACACCCTGCGCTTGATACGGAAGAGGGGAATCGAGTTGCGCGAAGACGAAATACCCGATTTTGACGAGAAAACCTTCAAGATGCTCGGCGAGGGGAAGAGCACGTCGATTTTCCAGTTCGAGTCCTCCGGGATGCAGGCGATCCTCAAGAAGGCCAAGCCGAATTCCATCGAAGACCTCATAGCCCTCAACGCCCTCTACCGGCCTGGGCCCATGGACAATATCGATCAGTTCGTCGATTCCAAGAACGGGAAGACGCCCATATCTTATCCCCATCCTTCCTTGGAGAAATATCTCAAGGGAACCTATGGGGTCATAGTATACCAGGAACAGGTGATGCAGGCCGCCCAGGAGGTGGCTGGGTACTCCCTCGGCAAGGCCGACTTGCTCAGGCGCGCCATGGGCAAGAAAAAGCCCGAAATCCTGGAAAAAGAAAAGGTGCCATTCATACAAGGAGCCTTGGCGCGGGGCTACACCAAACAGGAAGCCGAGCGAATCTTCGACATCCTCACTCCCTTTGCCGGCTACGGATTCAACAAATCCCACGCCGCCGCCTACTCGGTCGTGGCGTACAGGACGGCGTATCTCAAAGCCAATCATCCTGCCGAGTTCATGGCGGCCAACCTCTCGAACGAGATAAGCAACACCGACAAGCTCACTCAGTACATAGGCGAAGCCCGGGCGATGGGACTCCAGGTCGTGCCGCCGGACATCAATTTCTCGGAAGCCATGTTCACCGTGGAATCTGGGCGCATAGTCTACGGGCTCCTCGGTATCAAGGGGGTGGGGGAGGGCGTAGCTCAGGCTATCATAGCCGAGCGGGAGAAGAACGGAACATACTCGAACTTCATGGATTTCCTGGGCAGGACGAGCCAGGCGGGCATCAACAAGAAAACCCTGGAATGCCTCGTGCACGCAGGATGCTTCGACTCCCTGGGCCATAAGCGGCGTGAGCTCATGCTCAACCTGGAACGCGCCCTCGAGTGGTCGTCCAAGAAGCTGGAATACGAATCTTCTCGGCAGGGCAGCCTTTTCGACTCAGGAGACGAGACCGTGTTCCCTCCCTTTTCCATCGAGCCCGAGGAAGAGTACAGCCGCCAGGATCTCCTCGATCTCGAAAAGGGCCTCCTCGGATTCTACTTCACAGGCCATCCCATGGACGAATACCGCTACCTCTGGGAGAGGTCTGCCACCCTCGATTTGGGGCACGTGGACAGGGCCATACAGGACAAGGAATACGTTCTCGTGGCCATGATGACGGAATTAAAGGAAATCCCGACGAAATCAGGGAGGAAAATGGCGTTTTGCACGCTCGAGGATTTTTCCGGATCCATCGAGGGAGTGATCTTTTCGGACGCCTTGGAGAACCTGAGGCCGAGACTCGCTGTGGATACGGTCTACTGTCTCTCCTGTACCTTCGATGCCTCCAGGGGCAAGGCTTCGGTCCAGGTGAAGAATATTCTGGATCCTGCCATGCTCAAGGAGAGATCGTACCGCGAGCTCCATGTACAGCTCGCGCCGCCTCACGAATACAAGTACACCGAGGAAGACCTCACCGCCCTGAGGGATACGCTGTATTCGATGCCTGGCTCCTGCGCCCTCTATATCCATGTGCCCTTGAAGACAGGAGCGGCGATTTTAAAAGCGGGGCCGCACACTACGTGTTCCACCTTGGACGCAGATATGGAAACCCTGCGCGGTCTTCCCCTGGTGCGCGAGATCTGGAGAGATTAAGCTCTAGCCATCTTCAGGATCCATGAGCTCAGGTCTTTCCAGTTCAGGAAAGAGTAATCTGCGTGTGGACCCCGCTTGCGGCTGTAAAGAGCTGTCTTCATTCCTGCAGCCTTCGCTCCCGCGCAGTCGAGCCAATATTTGTTTCCAACGTATACCATGTCGTGGGGATCGGCTCCCATACAGGCTGCAAGATCGAGGAAGGGCTTGGGATTGGGTTTAAGGGCCCCCGAATCCTCGGAGCAGATGGCGCAGGAGAAGAAAGAGGAAAGGCCGAGATGTTCCAGCTTCGCCGTGGGAGGCAGGTCGGAGAGCAATCCCATAACCAGTCCCCTGTCCCTCAGGGTCTCGAGGCATTCCACGGCTCCCCTGAAGGGGGTAACGCGGGAGAATCTCCTCTCTACCGTCGCGTAGACTACCGAGTCGAGTGCTCGCGAAGCGCTAATGGCGTCCATGTCGAGGAATCCGGCTACCAGCGCGGCTTGCCGTTCCCTGAAGCTCGAAGCTTTCGAGCTCGTGCTTCCTGATTCCTCCTCGTGGAGGAGGCGTCGCGCGCGGGCATAGGCTGAGAGAAGCCTAGGATGCCTCAGACCGAGATCGAGACTCACCCCATACATCATCCACGCAGGATAGAGAGTCCCGTCCAGGTCAAATCCAACAGCCCGTAGCCCCATCCTTCCTTAGTATACGATGCCGAGGCTCCTGTCCAGGGCCTAGCGTCGGAAGCCCCCCGCTACACCCTGCGCTCCGAATAGCTGGTATGGAGAAGCTCGTGCGAGAGATGTCCTGCGGGCTTTCCGAGGAAGCGCTCGTAGAGGAGGCCGACTTCGGCATTCTTGTGGGACAGTCTTTGCTCGAGGCGCAGATCCTCCTTATATAGGGCTTGATTGCGCGCGAGTTTCTTGTTCCAGTCGGAGAGCACTGGCTGACCGCCGCCCCCCACGCAGCCTCCGGGACAGGACATGATCTCGACGAAGTGGTACGGGCTTTTTCCTGCGGCCATTTCATCCAGGATTTTTCTCGCGTTCCCAAGGCCGTGGGCGACCGCCACCCTGAGATTGAGGCCGCCCACGGGCACTTCTGCAACCTTGACCCCGGCGAAGCCTCGGGCGGGCAAGAACTCGGTGGCAGGCAAGGGCTTGCCTTCGAGTATCTCGTAGACTGTCCTCAATGCCGCCTCCATCACACCTCCCGTTGTGCCGAAGATGGTGGCTGCCCCCGTGGATGCCCCGAGAGGCCGGTCGAAATCCTCTTCTGGAAGCGAAGCTATATCCAGGGCTGAAAGGCGTATCATGCGGGCAAGCTCACGAGTGGTCAGAGCCCAGTCCACATCCTGGAAGGCTCCGGGATTCCAGGTATCGGGGAGCTTATCTCTCCAGTATCGGAATGCCGATTCCATGCCGGGCCGTTTTGTTTCGCCCTTCTTGGCCGTGCAGGGCATTATGGAGACCACGCGCATGGATTCTGGAGCTATCTGGGAAGCTTCGGCAAAATGGGTTTTGGCTATAGCCCCGAACATCTGCTGGGGGCTTTTGCATGTGGAGAGGTGGCCGATGAGCTGAGGATAGAAGGTTTCGATAAAGTTGATCCACCCTGGGGAACAGGAGGTTATCATGGGGAGGACCCCGCCCTGGGTCAGACGATGGATGAGCTCGGTTCCTTCTTCCATTATCGTCAAGTCAGCGGTGAACTGGGTGTCGAATACCTTGTGGAAGCCGAGCCTTCTGAGTGCGGACACCATCTTGCCGGTGACGAGGCTGCCTGCTTCCATCCCCAAGGCCTCGCCCAGGGAAGAACGGATGGCAGGAGCGGTTTGGACTACAACCTTCAGCTCAGGTGAGGAGAGGGCGCCGAGCACTTCCGACGATTGATCCCGCTCGACAATGGCCGCGGTAGGACATACGACAGAGCATTGGCCGCATTGCACGCAGGTACTCTTCCCAAGCCCCCTGTCCATGAACGTACTCACCTTGGTGCGCGCACCCCTGCCCGTGAAGGCGATTGCGTTCACTGTCTGAACTTCCGAGCATACTGCCACGCAGCGGCCGCAGAGTATGCATTTCGAATCATCCCGCACGAGGCCGTCCGAACTAGTGTCCGGCATGGAATACTTCTTGAGCGCCGGGTAATGGGAAGCCCTCACCCCCAGGAGTTCTGCCGTAGAGCGCAGCTCGCACGTACCTGAGCGTATGCAGGAAAGGCAGTCTGCGGGATGGCTGGCCAGCAACAGCTCGACGGCTATCTTCCGAGCGCTGAGAACGCGGGGACTAGCCGTCCGTATTTTCATGCCTGGGCTCGGCTTTTGCACGCATGAACGCACAAGGGCCTTGGCTCCTTCCACTTCTACCACGCAGACGCCGCAGGATGCGTTGGCTGAGACTTCTTTGAGGTAGCAGAGCGTTGGTATTTTTACTCCCGCGCATGCGCAGGCTTCTACGAGGTTCGATTCGGCGTCCACTTCGATCTCGCGCCCATCTACGGTAATTTTCACAGTCGTTCCCATGACGAGCCTCCCTTCAATCTTCGACGGGAGCGCTGTAGGTTTCGCGCTTCCTGTCCCGCACATCGCAGCGGAGACACCGTTCGGCCTCTATGCGAGCCTGTTCCCCCGTATAGCCCAGGGAAATTTCCATGAAGTTGCTGCGTCTAGCATCCACGGGGATGAAGGTCGCCTTCGTCATCTTGGCCTTGGTCAGCTTGGTGGGCACTTCCATCTTGTATTCGAAGGATCGGAATAGGGATTTAAAGCGCTTGGCGCCCATCAGGGCTTCGTCGACGGACTCCGAGACTATCCTCGCCTGGCCCATGGCCTCGGCGGCCGTCGCCGGGCCAGTTACCGCGTCGCCGCAGGCGAATAGCTTGGGATTGCTGGTCCTGAGGGAGTAGGGATCGACCTTGAGCCGGCCGTCCTTCTCGGATATTACGGCGAGCGCTTCTATGCCCTCGATTCCGACTTTTTCGCCTACCGCCACGATAATGGAGTCGCAGGATATCTCGTAGATTTCATCGGTCGGCATGGGAGTGGGCCTCCCCGAAGAATCGACAGGCCCCGCTTTCATCCTCTGTACCCTGAGCGCGCCGCAACCCTTGCCGCCTTTGGCAGGAAGCACTTCCACCGGACGAGTCATGCAGAGCACCTGAACGCCCTCGTCCAGGGCTCCCGCCAACTCTTCGGCATTGGCCGGCATATCGGATCTGGCTCTCCTGTACACTACGGTAACCCGGGCCCCCAGTCTAAGAGCGGAGCGGGCGGCGTCTATGGCCGAGTTGCCTCCACCCACGACGATTGCTTCGCTTCCGATCTTGGGCTTCTGATTTTCGGATATGCGCCTCAGGAAATCCCCTGCGTGGATCACTCCTGCCATTTCTTCCCCGGGTATGCCGAGCCCTATCTCTCGTTCCGCGCCGACCGCCACGATTATGGCGTCCGAGGCGTCAGCCAGCCGCTTCCACTGATCCTTGGTCTGGATCTTGGTCTGGTACACGAAACGGGCTCCTAGTTTCTGTATGAAGCTGATCTCCTTTCGCAGGACATCCTTGGGAAGGCGGTATGCGGGGATTCCCCAGCGAAGTATTCCTCCCGCTTCGGTAGTCCCCTCGTATACCGTCACTTCATGACCCAGTCTCGATAGCCAGAAGGCGGCGGCCAGCCCGGCAGGGCCTGCCCCGACAATCGATATCTTCTTGCCCGTAGGGGGGAGCTTTTCCTTGATGAGCCTGTTATAGATCGTTTTTTCCCTGCCCATCTTGTACATCGAATCCGCGAGATACCTATGGATCTCGCCCTGGGAGACCGGTTCGTCCAGCATATCCCTCCTGCAGCGCATCCTGCAGTGGAAGTGGCATATCCTGCCCAGGGAGCCGGGCAGGGGATTCTCCCTGAGAGTGAGCTCGAACGCGTCCTCGATCCTGTTCTCCTTGAGGAGCTGGAGATAGCCGGGGATGTTCATGTGCAAGGGGCACGATGATTCGCACAGTGCCACGTAGAGGTTTTCGCATATGCCAGCGGGACAGCGCTTGGCCTTTATGTGCTGTATGTACTCGTCCTTGAAGTAACGCAGGGTAGTGAGGACGGGGTTGGCCGATGTCTGTCCAAGTCCGCAGAGCGCAGAATCCTTGATGGAGAGGGCGAGGTTTTCCAGGGTCTTCAGGTCTGCTTCGCTCGCTTGTCCGTCGGCTACGCCCTGGAGGATGTTCAGCATCTGTGAAGTGCCTTCGCGGCACGCCGTGCACTTACCGCATGATTCCCCGGCTGTGAAGCCGATGAAGTACCTGGCCACGTCCACCATGCAGTTGTCCTGATCCATCACGACCATGCCGCCCGAACCCATTATGGCTCCCAATTCGGCGAGATGCTCATAGTCTATGGGGGTCTTGAAAAGGGACGCCGGTATGCAACCCCCTGAAGGTCCGCCGGATTGGAGCCCCTTGATCTTCTTCTTGGGACCCATGCCTTCGCACATCCCGTACACGGCGCTCTCTAGGGAGGATCCCATAGGAAGCTCGACGAGGCCCGTGTTCCTCACCTTGCCAACGAAGGAGAACACCTTGGTGCCCGTGCTGGTTGGAGTTCCATAGGACGAGAAATAGGAGCTGCCCCGGGCTATGATAATGGGCAGATTGCACCAGGTCTCTACGTTGTTGATGGTTGTGGGCCTACCATGCAGGCCTTTCTGGGCGGGGAAGGGCGGACGAGGGCTCGGCCTCCCCGCCTTGCCCTCTATCGATGCTATGAGGGCCGTCTCTTCGCCGCATACGAAAGCTCCCGCTCCTGTCACGATCTCGAGATCGAAGCTGAATTTGCTTCCCAGTATGTTGGCGCCCAGCATCCCGGCCTTGCGTGCCTGTGCGATAGCCTTCTCGAGCCTCTCCACTGCGAGGGGATATTCGGCCCGGACATAGATTATCCCCTTGTTCGCGCCCATGGCGTAGGCACCTATCACCATTCCTTCGATCAGCATGTGCGGGTCGGACTCTATCTCGTTCCTGTTCATGTAAGCGCCGGGGTCGCCTTCGTCCGCATTGCAGATGGCGAAGGCTTCTCCTGGGCTCGCGAGCACGTTGTCCCTCATGATCCTCCATTTCTTCCACGTGGGGAATCCCGCTCCGCCCCTGCCACGGAGGCCGGAAGCTTGCACTTCGGTGATCACTGCATCAGGAGTCATCGTTGTGAGGGCTTTTATCAAGCCGGAATAGCCTCCAGCCGCCAGATACTCTTCTATCCTCTCGGGATCGATCATGCCGCAGTCCCTGAGGACGAGCTTTTCCTGGCCCTTGAAGAAGGCCAGATCCTTCCAAGAAGGCAGGAAAGGGAATCCTTGGCCGAAATGAAGTGAATTGGTTCGGAAATCCCATGTCTCGATCTTGGCTTCCGCTAGATGCGCGAGCTTTTCGTAGGTCGCGTCGTCTTTGAGTCCTTGAGCAATTCGAGGCGCCTGGGCAGGCCTGACATCGCTGAAGACGAGCACTGGTTTCCCCGGACGCCAGGCCATGACCATGGGTTCTGCTGCGCAGAATCCGAAGCATCCCACCTTTCGCGCCTTGGCTTTCAGATTCAAGTCGGAGATGCTTCGCCTGAGGGCCTCGAAGACTTCGGCCGCTCCATTGCCGAGGCCGCAGGTTCCCATGCCAACTGAAACCCAGGGTTCTATCCCGAGAATCGTATCGAGACCTGATTTCCTCATCTTGCCCACATCGAAGGATGCGCTCATCGGGCCTCCTCCTTCTTCATCTTCTGCAGGATGCCCACCAGCTTGCCGATGGTCATCCGAGATTTCACCACCCCGTCAATCTGCACAACAGGGGCTAAGGCGCACTGCCCGAAACAGGCTACGGTCCGTATGGATGCGAAGCCATCGAGGCTTGTGACCGAGTTTTCCTCTTCTTCCTTGAATGTGCTGATACCCATGCGCGAGAGCGCTTCGTTGAGGAGTGCCAGAGAGCCTCGAGTATGGCAGGCAGTGCCCCTGCATACCACGATCGAATGCTTGCCTTGCGGCTTGAGATTGAAGAAAGAGAAAAATGTAGCTACGGAATATACTTGGGAGAGGGGGATTCCCGATGCCTTGGCCACGGCTCTCAGGGCGTCTTCGGAGAGAAAATGTTTGGGATTTTCCTCCTGAACCTTTTCCAGCGCCTTGAGCAGATGGCCTTGGGAACCGAGGAGTTCTCTCGTCAACTCCTCTGGGCTCTTGCTTTCCATAGACGGGCTAGCAGCTGCCATACAACCTCCTTGCCATCGGTTCGATGTAGAGCAATGGAGCTTGGGCCTTCAGCCGATGATTGAAGTATGATCCTATAGCTGCATTTGTCAAGAAAAAAATATAGATAAAATGCACTTTTAATTTAGCATCCTATTTTTGGCCCTGCGAGTTCGATTTATTGGATATTAAAATATCTAAATACGCTTCTTCAGATCACCATCCCGTTTGAGAAGTGCGATAAGTCACGGTTGCCAAAATCTGCGTTCCATTGAATACTTGAATCATGGAAGCCGGCTCCTCCGCATACTCCCCAGGTCCACGACGCCGACCAAGAATGGCGTCCTGGCCGACTAGGTTCGCTCACCCCAAGGTGGAGCAGATAGCCAGAAAGTTGAGGAAAGTCTTCGACTCCCTCCCGACAGTAGGGTATCTAGGACCGGAAGAGCTTGCAGATTATTCGTACTACGAAGCCCTCATAGCCGAAGCCTTGAGAGGCTTGGATCATAAGGTTTCTAACGGAATCATAAGCCCCTTGGACATTCGCGAATACCCGAAAGTGCTGAGGTATCCACAGGGGCGGGCTAGAGTTGCAGCCTATATCGGAAGTTTCGATCCCTTCCAACTCACGCACCTGACTATCGCCCTCAGGCTCCTCTCATCGCCGGCCAATTCCTCCGACATAGTCCTCGTCGTGCCCGAGGGATCGGGCAATGCGGACAAGCCGAACAAGACAGATTATACGTTCAGGTATCAGATCGAGCGATTGCAGCTTGCCGGCTTGTTCGAGCCCTTCATCCTCCCCCTGGACATCGGCGCGAACGCCGACACTATAGAGATAGTTCGAAGGATCATAGCCATGCACGCGGGAATGAGGTTGGAACTCACCCACCTACTAGGTTCCGATGTCCTCCCCGTCGCGGCTCGGTACATAGATGCCGATCTCGATGTCTGGAGGCGCCAGGCTGCCGAATCAGGCGTGGATTTTTCCCACTCCCTCTACATCACGCGGAGAACCCTCAAGGGCACCCTTTCCCCTTTTATCGACACCATCCGCTCCCGTGGCGTCGGCGTCCATCTGGAACGCCGAATTGTGGGAACCCCATCGAGCACCGATTTCAGAGAAAATCGCGCTATTACCCTGGTTCTTCCGACGGAAGCTATCAGGGACAAGCTGGAGATCCTCTTTCGCTACAACATGAACCGACCGTGGTCGACCTGATGCTGGGATCGGCGATCAGGGGAACGGCGATCGAGCGATCGGCGATCGAGCGCCGGCCGTTTACATTCATGGCCCTAAAGAGTAGGCTTCATCCCATGAAGCTCGTATTTCTTGGCCCTCCCGGAGCGGGCAAGGGCACGCTTTCCTCCATGGCATCCGCACGACTGAGGCTACCCCACATATCGACCGGTGACCTCTTCCGCGAGGCAATACGGCAACAGACCGACTTGGGCAAACGCGTCCAGGGCATCATCGCCGAGGGCAAGCTCGTTCCTGATTCGCTTACCATAGCCTTGGTGGAAGAGAGGCTTTCAGCCCCAGACGCGGCATCGGGCTGGATTCTCGATGGCTTTCCGCGCACCACAGCCCAGGCAGAAGCCTTGCAGGATTTCGCCCCGGCGGATCTCGTCGTCGATTTCGACGTACCGGACAGCCTCATCATGGTCCGCCTTACGGGAAGGAGGCTCTGTTCCTCATGTGGAGCCATCTACCACGTCTCCACCATGCCACCCAAGCGGGAAGGCATCTGCGATTCCTGCTCCTCGCCCCTCATCACCAGGCCTGACGACAGGGAAGAAGCCATCAGCATCAGGCTCAAGGCGTATAGGGAGCAGACCATGCCCCTCGTGGCCTGGTACAAAGCGCGTGGTCTCCTCCAGAGCATAGACGGAAGCGGATCTCCCTCCGAGGTGTTCGCCAGGTTCGAAGGGGTTCTGGCAGGCCGTTAGCCCATGTCCCCGATTCACCATTCCCGTGAGCCGAACCGCCTGGTTCCGGCCATAATGGCTCTTACCGCCTTAATGTCCGTAGCCTCTATCGG